>JAYTQV010000018.1:0-26668 GCA_043746515.1 Actinomycetes bacterium
CTTGTTCGCTCATCGTCGCCCCCATTGGTGAATTGGCGAAATGTCCATTTCGCACCGATATGGGTGAAGTATTTCGTTATCAGACCGTTATGACAAGGGTTTATGCGAGTTATTTTAGAGGTTAGGTCGATTGCTCCAGCGCTGAAACTTTCCGCCACCGAGAGACCAAACGCTCATATCCCAGCCCGGCCTTAGACCCATCACCAGATGAGAGACCACCGAGTGAGAGTTGAATATCCTCCACAGAGGTATCGGCTTCGAGACCTTCGAAGCCATCCTCTTTGAGAATCTGCTCCAAATAATTAGCTAACCCACCATAATCTAACTCAACCAAGGAGTCAGAGTGGAACATATTGAGCCACTCCAAAAGGTCTGCAATCTCTTCCTCAATGGGCCCATTGCCAAAAGCGCCGACAACGCTCTGGTGAGTGAACATGCAACGCTTCTTAGCATGTGAAATTGAAGTTCGAAGCACGGTGAATGCACCATCGCCATCTCGCCCACGAATTCTTTCGTGCGGTTCAAAGAGCGAGAACCACCGTGGAGGAATGACCCATGTTTCAGTCATGATGTGAGGGACTTTATCTTCGATCGCTTCTGAGTTGATTAATATCGCTTCTTCAACATTTGGTGGAACGAAGAAGCGCGCAACATTGATCGGCATTGATTCTTTAAAGTTAGAGAGTGCTGCCCACGATCTAACAGCAGTACTCCAAGGCGAGACGTAACGTTTTCCATCCATCTCTAGGAGATGTGCGCCATCCGCAGTTAACACTGGTGGTTCGGAGGTAATCAATCGACGCAGGGAACGCACTTGTTCCTCGTAGCCCGTCGATGACGTTATCGGGATTGCCTCCCAACGCAATTGTTCGGCAGGTTCAAATGCATCCATCGGCTCGTACACCCGAAGGGATGCAACGTAAGGAGTTGGGCGCATATGTTCAGTGAGTGCGAGAATGAATTAATTACGCACGCTTGGCGTAATTATCATCCGCATAAGGGTCTTCATCGCTTTCATCGGCCACCGTTGTAGCAACCGGTACCTCTCCATGAAGCTCTTTGGCTAAACGCTCTAAATCCATATCTGGACCAGAATATTTAAGATCACGTGCGACTCGGGTCGCCTTTGCTTTCTGTCGGCCACGCCCCATAGCGAGACCTCCTTTATCTATGTATCTATACTCAATAGTTTAATTTCGGTAATTTCGTCAGGAGCGAAGGTTATCGCTCTTGGTAACTACCTACCAATGCGGAGCCCGCGTCGGCGGTTCTACGCTCAATTTTCCCACAGATCCATGCTTTCATACCTCTGGCAGCTAGGCTGCGCAGGGCCAAATCCCCGCTTTGGGGATCAACTATGGCAACCATCCCAATCCCAGAGTTCCAGGTCTTCTCAAAGTCAGGCTGGCTAACCCCACCTACCTGGGCCAGATAGGTGATCTCCAGCGGTAGTGCCCAGGTACTGCGATCATAAGTGGCTGTGAGGTCGTCTGGAATCACCCGAGCGGTATTAGATGCCAGCCCACCTCCGGTGATGTGGGCGAATCCGCGTAGCGCGCTCTTAAGTCCCCGGTGCAGCGCTAAGCAATCAAGGGAGTAAATCTCTGTTGGGGTCAAGAGCATCTCGCCCAGCGACTTACCAAACTCTGCAATGTGTTGGCCTAGTGAGAGTTGCTGATGTTTAAGGATGTGACGGACCAGTGAATAACCGTTTGCATGTAAACCCGAAGCTGGCATGGCAACGATCAGATCACCGTCTTGAACCAGATGTTCACCGAGCAGATTTTCATACTCAACTGCGCCTGTTGCCGCACCTGCAATATCAAATTCATCTGCGTCCAGCAATCCCGGGTGCTCAGCGGTCTCCCCACCGACCAGGGCAGTACCAGATTTCTGACAACCGATTGCAATTCCTTGCACGATCTCTGCGATACGAGTTGGAAAAACTTTACCCACTGCAATGTAATCAGTCATGAACAGCGGCTCGGCACCGCAGACAACCAAATCATCGACAACCATTGCAACAAGATCTTCACCAATGGTGTCGTACTTCCCCATAAGGCGAGCGATCTCGGTCTTGGTTCCAACTCCATCTGTGGAAGTTGCAAGTAGTGGACGATTAAATTTCTTGAGTGCAGAGATATCAAAGAGGCCCGCAAATCCTCCGATCTCACCTACGACTTCGGAGCGTCTGGCTTTAGCGAGGTGCGCCTTCATCAACTCAACTGCAAGTTCACCCGCTTCTATATCTACACCTGCCGCCTCATACGAACTCATTCGTATCTATTAACAATCTCGAGCAAATTCTTACCTGCAGAGAGATCTGTTGGAATATCAATTGGATAGGTACCAGTAAAACAGGCGGTACATAAATTTGATTCTGAAATGGTGGTCGCTGCCACGAGCCCTTCTAGTGATACATAACCCAATGAATCAGCCCCGATAGATCTACGAATCTCCTCGACCTCAAGTCCTGCTGCAATCAACTCGGCACGGGAAGCAAAATCAATTCCATAGTAGCAAGGCCACTTAACTGGAGGGGATGAGATGCGAACATGTATCTCTAAAGCACCTGCTTCTCGTAACATGCGGATAAGTGCACGTTGAGTGTTACCGCGAACAATTGAGTCATCAACTACGACAATACGCTTACCCTCAATGACATCGCGAAGTGGATTAAGTTTCAACCGAATACCAAGTTGGCGAATTGTCTGACTAGGTTGAATAAAGGTGCGACCTACATAGGAGTTCTTAACTAGCCCTGCGCCGTATGGAATACCAGATTCACGGGCATAGCCCACCGCAGCAGGCGTGCCAGATTCTGGAACAGGGATAACTAAATCAGCACTAACAGGGTGCTCCTTGGCTAGTTGAGCGCCTAAAGCAACGCGGGTGGTATGAATATTGCGACCCGCAATCGAGGTATCAGGTCGCGCCAAATATACATATTCAAAGATGCAACCCTTAGGTTCTGGGGTAGCCCAATGGGTAGAGCGCAAACCATTCTCATCAATCGCAATGAATTCACCACATTCAACTTCGCGAACAAATGATGCTCCGACGATATCTAGCGCGGCAGATTCTGACGCGACTACCCAACCATGATCAAGTTTTCCAATAACAAGTGGTCTAACTCCATGGCGATCTCGGGCGGCATACAAAGTGTGCTCATCCATAAATACCAATGAGAATGCACCTTTAAGTAGTGGCAATACTTCTAAAGCAGAACTCTCAAAGTTCTTTCCTTTTTGCGCTGCGATAAGTGCTGTCATGATTTCAGTATCGGTTGTAGCGTTCATTCCATTATCGTTCTTAGGAACCAAGCGCGATAACGTCTCTGCCAGATCACCAGTGTTAGTTAAATTTCCATTATGAGCGAGCGCTAAAGTTCCGTGATCTGTAGATCGTAAAGTTGGTTGCGCATTGGCCCACGTAGATGAGCCAGTGGTGGAGTAGCGACAATGACCAATTGCTAATTTGCCTGTGAGCGTCGCCAAATCATTTTCGGTAAATACTTGCGAGACCAATCCCATATCTTTATAGACAACGATGCGACTACCGTCTGATGTTGCAATTCCCGCAGATTCTTGACCTCGATGTTGCAAGGCATAGAGACCATAAAAGGTTAATTTAGCTACCTCTTCGTCGGGTGCCCAGACTCCAAAGACTCCGCATTCATCTTGCGGAGCGCTTTCAGCGGGGAAAGTTTCGAAGGTAAGTTTTCCATCTGGGCGCCGTGTCACTCTACAATCCTAATTGTCCGAGATGCCTCTTCAAACATGCGAGATAGATCTGATCGTTCACCACTTGCGGTAATTCGACCATCAGCGATGCCATCGCTCCAATTGAGTGAGCCGTCAATAAGACCAATCAATTCATCAGCTCCCATCTCAACCACATTGGGCGGTGTGCCACGAGTGTGCTTAGGGCCGGCACAACATTGAATTGCAGCATAGGGCGGAATCCGCAACTCCACAGCATGTCCAGGGGCCATCTGACTGATTTCAGCCAGTAGTGCTTTAACGTGTGACAGGATCAAGGGATCTCGCGCCATGAGAGTTCCTTAGTTGATCACGAGAAGAGTTTTGGAAGTGTCTCGGTGAAGGCAGCCCGAAGTTCGACGAGGGAAATCTCGGCCTCGTTTATGACGAGTGAATTCCCTCCTGAAGTTCCAAGAGCATGAACTGGAACCGCAAATTTCTCGGCCAGCACCATGAGCGCAGTCAGGCTCTCTGGATCCACTGAGATAAGAACTCGTCCTGGGGTCTCGGCAAAGAGCCCAGCGGTGAGCCCACCTGGGATGTAACCACTTGGTAGATCAATTGTGGCCCCAATATTGTGGCGCAAAGTGGCCTCTGTGAGTGCTGCTGCTAGACCACCATCACTGAGGTCGTGGGCGCTAGCAAGCAGAGGCTGCGCCTCAAGTAAGAGGTTGACCAGAGCGAGCTCCGCAGAAATATCTGGGGTGGGAGCGCGATCTCCGAGCTGACCATGAAGATGCGCCCACTCTGAGCCACTAAAATTATCTCCGGTATTTCCGAGTTGGAGGAGCAGCAACCCTGCGGCTGGAATACCCATCCTGGTTCTGCTGCGCACATCTTGAATCACACCTAACACCCCGATCACAGGAGTCGGCAAAATCGCGACAGCACCAGTCTGGTTGTAAAAGGAGACATTCCCCCCAGTAACTGGAAGACCCATCTCTAAACAAATATCCGCTAGTCCACGAACAGTCTCCGCAAATTGCCACATCACACCAGGATCTTCGGGAGAGCCAAAGTTGAGACAGTTGGTTACAGCAAGCGGTTTGGCACCTGTAGATGCGATGTTGCGGCATGATTCAAGCAGCGCCAACTTGGCTCCGTTATATGGATCTAGATACGACCAGCGCGCATTCGCATCGGTCGAGATCGCAACTCCAAGATGGGTCACTTCGTCAATGCGAACCATTCCAGAATCTTCTGGTTGAGCTAATACCGAATTACCTTGTACATAACGATCATATTGATCAGTGACCCACGATTTGTCAGCGATATTGGGCGAGGAGATGAGTGCAAGCAACTCAGACTTAATAGTCTCTGGACTATCAAGTGATGGAAGGTTCGTTGGTGTGAGTGAATCTAAATAAGCGGGTTTAGCAATCGGGCGGTTATACACGGGTCCATCATGTGCAACCGTACGTGGCGGAACATCCACAATCAGTTCGTTATTAAAGGTAATCTCAAGCCGAGAACCCTCTGTCACTTCCCCAATCACGGTGGCTGTAACATCCCACTTACGGCAGATCTTCATAAAGCGCGCCAATTTTGAAGGCTCGATGATGGCACACATACGCTCCTGAGATTCAGACATCAAGATCTCTTCGGGGCTGAGCGATGGATCGCGGAGTGGAACTTTCTCTAGTTGAATCGACATTCCACCAGATCCGGCGGATGCGAGTTCACTAGTTGCGCATGAAAGTCCAGCGCCACCTAAATCTTGAATGCCGATAACTAAATCCTCTGCAAAAATTTCGAGTGAGCATTCAATAAGAACTTTTTCGGCAAAGGGATCTCCCACTTGTACTGAAGGACGCTTGGCTGCTTTACCAGATGCGAAAGTCTCCGAGGCAAGTACAGAAACTCCACCGATTCCATCTCCACCGGTTTTAGCACCGAAGAGCACAACTAAATTGCCGACACCATGCGCTGTTGCCAACTTGATATCTTCGTGGCGCATCACTCCGATACAGAGCGCGTTAACCAGAGGATTTCCGGCATATGTAGCATCAAATACCACCTCGCCACCAATATTTGGTAGACCCAAACAGTTACCGTAGCCACCAACGCCCGCAACAATTCCCGGCAAGACTCGGCGCGTATCTAAGGCATCTGCAGGACCAAATCGCAATGGATCCATAATCGCAATAGGACGAGCACCCATAGTGAGAATGTCGCGAACAATTCCACCAACACCGGTGGCAGCTCCTTGATATGGCTCAACGAAAGAAGGGTGGTTATGCGATTCTATTTTGAAAGTAACGGCATAACCTTGACCAATATCTACAACTCCCGCGTTCTCACCGATTCCCACCAGTAAGGCATCTGAATGCGGGGCTTTCTCCCCAAATTGTTTAAGGTGAACCTTTGAAGATTTGTATGAGCAGTGTTCAGACCACATGACCGAATACATCGCCAGTTCAGAAGAGGTTGGGCGACGGCCGAGAATCTCTTTAATACGCGCATACTCATCTTCTTTGAGTCCAAGTTCGCGCCATGGTTGTACTACATCTGATTCAGCTATTGCACGCGAAACGGTGTCGAGTGACATCAGCGACCCACCATGCTCTGAAGTGTCTGAAGTATGGATGTAAAGAAGGCCAACCCATCTTCACTTGGCCCGGTGAGAGATTCAATTGCCTGCTCTGGATGTGGCATAACTCCCACCACGTTACCGCGAGCATTTGAGATCCCAGCAATATCATTCTTTGATCCATTGGGATTCTTATCGGCGTAACGCAATACAACCCGACCTTCGGATTCAAGTTGGTTCAGAGTGTCATCGCTTGCCTGAAAAGAACCTTCACCATTCTTGATCGGGATCACGACGCGATCTCCAACAGCGTAACCCGAGGTCCAGGGGGTACGATTATTCTCAACAACCAGAGTTTGATCGGTACATACAAAGTGCAGTCCTTGATTGCGAGTAAGTGCACCAGGTAATAGATGTGATTCGCACAGAATCTGAAAACCATTACAAATTCCAAGGACCGGAAATCCATGTTCTGCCGCCACGATAATGGAAGACATTATCGGAGCGAAGCGCGAGATCGCTCCGCAACGCAAGTAGTCACCGTAAGAAAATCCACCAGGAAGCACTACTGCCTCGACTTCTTTGAGATCATCACTCGCATGGAAGAGCGGGACAGGAGTGCCACCAGCAATACGGATAGCTCGTAGCGCGGAGGAGTCATCAAGTGAACCAGGAAAGGTGACAACACCGATACGCATTAGGCCTCGATCTTTACGAGATAAGTTTCGATCACAGGGTTTGAAAGCAGAGTTTCTGCGGCTCGTTCAATATCTGCAAGTTGTTCTGGCGAGGGAGTGCCATCTACCTCAATCTCAAATCGCTTGCCCTGACGGACTGCCTTCGCAAAGGTAAAGCCGAGGCGAGGCAAGGCCGAGGCAACCGCACTACCTTGTGGGTCCAAAATCTCGGGTTTTAACATCACTTCCACAACAATGGTGGCCATTAGATATTCCTTCCGGTCAGTAAGGTAAAAGCTTTTTCGTAACGCTCTTGAGTTTTCTCAACTATCTCTGTGGGCAACTCTGGAGGAGGACTCTGACGGTCCCACCCAGATTGCAGTAACCAATCGCGCAGGTACTGCTTGTCGAAGGAGGGTTGCGCACCACCTGGCTTCCACGAATCGGCGGACCAAAAGCGGGAAGAGTCAGGAGTTAATACCTCATCACCTAAGCAGATCTTACCTGCGCTATCTCGCCCGAATTCAAATTTGGTATCTGCCAAGATAATTCCACGGGTTGCTGCGTAATCGTGTGCTGTGGAGTAGAGAGTTAACGTCAATTCGCGCAGCGCCAGTGCATCTGCTTCACCGATAGCATCGCAGGCGCGAGAGAATGAGATGTTCTCATCATGATCACCCAACTCCGCCTTAGTAGCTGGGGTGAAAATATTCTCAGGTAGTTTAGAACCATCGAGTAAACCAGTGGGAAGTGCTATCTCGGTTACCGATTGACTCATCTGATACTCAACCCAACCCGAACCTGCGAGATATCCGCGTGCTACACATTCAATGGGAAACATCTCGAGTGGTCTAACAATTACCGCGCGATCTTTTATCTGATCTGGTACATCAGTTGAAATTAGATGATTGGGAACTTGATCTGCAAACATCTCAAACCAGAATAGTGAGAGTTGAGTGAGTAGCTTACCTTTACCTGGGATTTGCGTCGGCATGATGTAATCGAATGCCGAGATACGATCACTCGCAACAATAAGCAACTGACCTTCTGTATTTGTATAAAGATCTCGGACTTTTCCGCTACGCAGATGGCTCCAGCCTGCAATGACCGTGCTCACCGGATATTTGCAGGACGATACTGCGCAGCCTGCGCATGTTTTGAGGTGATCGCTTCGATGCGATTGATAACGCGGTTAGTTTGGGCACGTGCATCACCGGTGAATTCGAGAGGCGTCGATAGCAAAGATTGCAATGCATCTTTATCGAGTGGAATTCTAGAATCAGTCGCAAGTGCTTCAATCATGGTGTTGGGAAGCCCAGCACGAATTCCTAATGCAGCTGCGACTGCATGCTCTTTAATAACCTCGTGGGCTAGTTCTCGGCCAACTCCAGCTTTAACTGCCGCCACCAAAATCTTGGTAGTTGCAAGGAATGGCAGATAGCGAGCGAGCTCTGCCTCTATCACCTCAGGGAAAGCGCCAAACTCCCGAAGCACTGTCATGAATGTTTCAAAAAGCCCATCGACCGCGTAAAAGGCATCTGGGAGTGCGATTCTGCGCACCACGCTGCATGAAACATCACCCTCATTCCACTGATCTCCGCTGAGCTCACCGACCATCGAGGCGTAGCCGCGCAAAATAACGGAGAGTCCATTAACACGTTCACAAGAGCGCGTATTCATCTTATGCGGCATTGCACTAGAGCCAACTTGTCCTGCTTTAAATCCTTCAGAGACAAGTTCTGCACCAGCCATCAATCGAATGGAGGTGGCAAGCGAGGAAGGCCCAGCAGCAAGTTGCACTAATGTAGTGAGTACATCAAAATCAATGGAGCGCGGATAGATCTGGCCTGTGGAATCTAAAGTGCGATTGAAACCCAGGTGCGATGCAACTTCAAGTTCCAATTGCTCGTGCGCTTCGGCACTCCCTAAGAGATCAACGGAATCTTGCGCAGTTCCGACTGGCCCCTTGATTCCTCGTATCGGTAAACGCTCTATTAAATTCTCGAGCCGTTCGTATGCAAAGAGAAGTTCCTCAGCGGCAGATGCGAAGCGCTTTCCTAGAGTTGTAACTTGAGCAGCAACGTTATGCGAGCGACCCGTGATGGGTTGATCAATATATTGAGTTGCACGCTCAGCAAGTAGGGCAAGAGTTGCTACAACGCGCTCTTGAACGAGGAGCAATCCATCTCGGACCTGCATTGCTTCCACATTCTCAGTGAGATCGCGCGAAGTCATGCCAGCATGAATTGCCTGGTGACCAGCGAGCGCGTTGAACTCCTCGATACGAGCCTTTACATCATGGCGCGTTAATTTTTCGCGGGTATCGATCGAGTCAAGATCAACTACTGGCAGAAGTTTTTCATAGTCAGCGATGACCTCCCCGGAAATCACGTGGCCGAGCTTGGATTGTGCTCGCATGACCGCGACCCAGAGTTTGCGCTCTTGAATGATTTTGGATTCAGGTGACCAAATCGAGCGCATCGCCGTTGTTGCATAACGATCGGCTAAAGCGCTCATGGCTTAATTCTCTCGTACTTTCATCGTGAGTGATGCCGTGAGGGCGATATCGCTGCGAAAGTGGCTACCGCGTAATCCAATTTTCGAGATCCCTTCGTAAGCTAATGACCTTGCCGACTCCAGTGAAGCGCCCATCCCAGTAACCGCTAGCACTCGCCCACCTGATGAATGCAGCACCCCATCTTTGAGTGATGTTCCAGCATGGAAAATGCTCACGCCGCCAATATTTAAAGAATCTGCTCCCGTAATTGGTTCACCGGTTGTCGAAATGCTGGGATAACCGGGAGCAGCTAACACCACGGTTACGGCCGATTCCGCTGACCACTCCAACGCTGGGACACCCTTCAATGAACCCGTCGCAGCCTGCAAGAGCAGGGTAGCGAGTGGAGTTTGGAGCCTGGGCAGGAGTACCTGAGTCTCCGGGTCGCCAAAGCGAGCATTGAATTCAATGACCCGAATTCCATGTTTGGTGAGCGCCAAGCCCGCATAGAGCAGACCAATAAAGGGGGTGCCGCGCGCACCCATCTCGGCGATAGTTGGCTGAAGAACTTGGGTCAATGTCTGTTCGACAATATTCTCTGGTGCCCAGGGCAATGGAGAGTAGGCACCCATGCCACCAGTATTTGGACCTAAATCACCATCCTGCGCTCGTTTGAAATCCTGAGCGGGTTGCATCGCCAGGATGGTGGATCCGTCAGAAATTCCAAAGAGTGAAACTTCGGGGCCATCTAAATACTCTTCTATAACCACGCATGGTGAGAGGAGTGCATGGTCGAGAGCGATTTGGCGATTATCGGTGACCACAACACCTTTACCAGCAGCGAGTCCATCGTGCTTAACGACATAAGGTGCCCCAAAGGTATCTAGTGCTGACTCCATCTCCGCTTTAGTTGTACACGTAAAACTTCTGGCAGTTGGAACCCCAGCATCGCGCATAACTTGCTTAGCAAAATCTTTGGAACCTTCGATAGCAGCAGCACTGGCGCTGGGTCCAAATGTCGGAATGGAAGCTGTGCGCAATGCGTCAGCAAGACCTTGGACTAAGGGCCGCTCTGGACCGATAACGACAAGATCCACGTTAAGTTTTTTTGCTAAATCAACAACTGCATCATTGTTATCGGTGTCGACTGTATGAATGGTCGCGATCTTGGAAATCCCGGGATTTCCTGGCGCGACATGTAGCTCTTCCAATTGCGGATCCCGTAGCAACCCTTGAGCGAGCGCATGTTCGCGTCCGCCAGATCCGATCAGAAGAACTTTCAAACCATTCAAATTAAATCCCGAACCACAATTGTTTGATCGCGCCCGGGACCAACACCAATAGCACTCATTGGCGCACCAGATATATCTTCAAGAAATTTAATGTAGGCACGAGCATTTGCTGGTAGGTCTGCGAGGGTACGAGCTTTGGAAATATCCTCACTCCAACCTGGAAGATACTCATACATTGGTTTAGCATGATGGAAATCGGATTGCGACGAAGGAAGTTCCTCTACTCGCTTACCATCAATTTCATATGCAACACAGACTGGAATTTGCTCCCAACCAGTAAGAACATCCAACTTAGTTAAGAAGAAATCTGTTAGGCCATTAACACGTACTGCATAACGAGCGATTGGAGCGTCATACCAACCGCAACGGCGAGCACGTCCTGTTGTTACGCCAATTTCGCCACCGATCGTGCGCAATTTCTCGCCATCTTCATCCAAGAGCTCGGTTGGGAAGGGACCAGAACCAACTCGAGTTGTGTATGCCTTAACAATTCCAATCACACGTGTGATCTTGGTGGGTCCGATACCTGATCCAGTTGATGCACCACCTGCAGTTGGGTTAGAGGAAGTGACAAATGGATATGTACCGTGATCTACATCCAGGAGAGTTCCTTGCGAGCCTTCAAGCAAGACATTCTTGCCAGCCTTGAGCGCTTGATCTAAAAGTAAAACAGTGTCGGTAACGTAAGGTCTTAATATCTCTGCATAACCCAAATACTCATTGAGGACTTCCTCTACCTCTATACCTTTGCGATTAAATACTTTGATAAGCACTTGATTCTTATCGCGAAGCGCTCCTTCAATTTTCTGGCGCAAGATAGATGGATCGAAGAGATCTTGTACTCGAATTCCAATGCGATTGATCTTATCGGCGTAGGCAGGACCAATTCCGCGCCCAGTGGTGCCAATTTTCGAGTTTCCAAGAAAGCGTTCGGAGACTTTATCGATGGTCCGATGATAAGGGGTGATCAAATGTGCATTGGTACTTATCTTTAATTTGGAGGTATCGATTCCGCGCTCATTTAAACCTCGGATCTCCTCAAGAAGTACGGATGGATCAATCACAACGCCATTTCCTATCACGGGAACGACGTTGGGACTCAATATTCCAGAGGGTAGTAGATGCAGTGCATATTTTTGGTCCCCAATAACGACAGTATGACCAGCGTTATTACCCCCTTGATAGCGAACGACATAATCGACACGATCACCCAAAATATCGGTGGCTTTGCCCTTACCTTCATCGCCCCATTGAGCGCCGAGCAGTACTAGAGCGGGCATTTTTTCCTAACCTTTTTTCTTTGAGAGAAGGTTCCTGAAAGTGCGAACTATTTGTTGAGCGTGGTTCCCGTTGAACGTAGATCCTCACAAGCGAGCACGACACGCTTGGCGATGCCGGCTTCAGCTGCCTTACCCCATGCACGTGGGTCATAAGCCTTCTTGTTTCCAACTTCACCATCTATTTTAAGAACGCCATCGTAGTTTTTAAAAATATGATCGACGATGGGGCGGGTGAATGCATATTGCGTATCGGTATCGATATTCATCTTTACAACACCATAATCAAGTGATTCGCGAATTTCAGAGAGCAAGGAACCAGAGCCACCATGAAATACCAAGTCCATTGGTTTTGATCCAGCAGGAAGGCCGAGTTTTGCAGCAACTGCTTCTTGCAGCGTCTGCAAAATCTTTGGTTGTAGTACAACATTTCCTGGCTTATACACTCCATGCACATTTCCAAAGGTGGCAGCGATCATGTATCTCGCACTTGGATCTGTACCTAGTGTTTGGATTGTAAGGAGCGCATCTTCTGGAGTGGAATACAACTTGGCATCATGCTTTGCCTCCACACCATCTTCTTCCCCACCAACTACACCAATTTCAATTTCCAAAATAGTTCCAGCGGCCTTGGACATTTCGAGCATCTCTTTAGCAATACTCATATTTTCTGGCATGGAAACTGCAGAGCCATCCCACATATGTGAATTAAATAATGGAGCCTTACCTGACTTAATGCGATTGGCGCCAAATGCAAGGAGTGGACGCATAAATCCATCGAGCTTTTCGGCAGGACAGTGGTCAGTGTGAATTCCAATATTGACGTTGTAGTTTTTAGCAACGATATGCGCGAACTCAGCGAGCGCAACTGCGCCATCAACCATGTTCTTTACTGTTGAACCTGAAAGGTATTCCGCTCCGCCCCAAGAAATTTGCACGATGCCATCTGACTGCGCCTCTGCAAAACCGCGAATCGCCCCGATAAGAGTTTGAGATGATGAAACGTTAATCGCTGGATAGGCAAAAGCTCCAGCTTTAGCGCGGTCTAACATCTGTGCATAAATTTCCGGGGTTGCGATTGGCATTGTCGAGGATCTCTCTTGTGAGTGGATAGCGGCCGTTAAAAATTGTAAGTAGACGCCATTTCACAACGCTGGGTCAGGCTGTCGGACTTACGGCTAATCCCACCACATTTTGGGGCGGATTGGAAAACCCGCGCTCTTAGTTAATCCCGAAGTGGCTCAATAACCGATCAATCCCGAGTAACCCGAAATTAGAATGAGCGATGGCGTGCCCTCCTTTGATAAGCCACCTGCCCGCTACCTCCAAGGTATGTAGATGTGCAATGACTCGGAAAACGTTATTAAATATTAAAAACACGGTGCCCCCTTTAGCTATGTATCGATGCTGATCCGAATTCCCGTCTCAGCCTGTGTTAGGTCGGCAAAGTTATGAGAAAGAGAGACGGCCAGGGAGCCTGTTCGAAGGTAGCGGTGGGAATACTCGAGGTGTGGATAGTGAGTGCAGCGGAGGAGAGAAAACTGAGTTGGCCCTCGATTTCCTGTGTGAGAGGACCAACTCAGGTGGAGATTCTGGTATTAAGGAAGAACGCTTCTTCCCCATGAATCATTGATCAGAACTTTCGCTGCTATGTAGAGGGCGATTGCAGCCGTCAGCAGCCCGGTCCAACCACCTATTTTTACCGCGCCAGAGTGACCCATTGCGCCCCAGTTCCCATATGCCAAAAATATAAAGGTAACAAAAAGGGCGAGGAAGAGGAGATTATGATGAATGTCGATCGCTATAGAGGCAATCCAGAGAATAAAGGTTGCGATTCCAAAGCAGAGCAGGAATACCCCAAGTGAACCTGGTCCGAACGTTTTGGAGGTGATGCCATACCAAACCACCAACCAAAATGCGCCAAAGGAGCTAAAAGCTGTGGCTCCGAAGGTGCTGCCACGCATAAACTCCCACATTCCAGCAAGAAGTTGGGTGATTCCTCCATAGAAGAGCGCTGTTGCCACTGCCGCTCCTCCGCCGGCATGTCCCCAGAGACCTGCATTGGAACTGCTGAGCATAACCGTGGTGAGACCGAAGGCGGCCAGACCGAGTGGGGCGGGATTAGCAATATTTGTGTTTGCCATATCTTCTTCTCTCGACTCAAAAAGCAACCATCACCTTTGATGGCTAACTTTAAGTATCCGCCACTTTCCAAGAAAATTGTGTTCTATGTCATATAATTTTTAAGGAGTTTTATAACATTTTTGTTATCAATTCGCCCTTGTCCCACAAATTAGGCGGGCGTAACCTCCATAAATGAGTTCACTGGAGAATCTTTCATACGAAGAACGAACCTTCGCGCCAACTGCGGAGTTTGCTGCCACTGCCAACGCCCAAGCTTCCTTATATGACGAGGCCCAAGCCGATCGCCTAACTTTTTGGGCGAAGGAGGCCGAGAAACTTCATTGGGATAAGAAGTGGGATCAGGTTCTCGACTGGCAGCTTCCGTATGCAAAATGGTTTGTTGGGGGGAAATTAAATGCTTCGTATAACTGTCTCGACCGCCACGTATTAGAGGGGCGGGGGGATCGGGTCGCATTTTATTTTGAAGGTGAGCCAGGGGACACTCGGACGATCACATATGCACAGATGCTGGTTGAGGTTAAGAAAACTGCAAATGCGTTGATCGAATTAGGGATCAAATCTGGAGACCGTGTAGCTATTTATATGCCGATGATTCCAGAAGCTGCGATTGCAATGTTAGCCTGCGCCCGACTCGGGGCGTTGCACTCGGTGATCTTCGGTGGATTTAGTGCAGAGTCCTTGATTACTCGTATTGAGGATGCAGATGCAACTCTTGTCATAACTGCTGACGGTGGTTTCCGGAAGGGATCCCCCTTACCTCTTAAGCCAATTGTTGATGAAGCCTTGGCCTCGCAACCACATAATGTAAAAAATGTTGTGGTGGTTCGGCGAACTGGTGAGAGCGTTGCATTCAATCCCGGAATCGATATCTGGTGGCACGATATCGTGGAGCGACAATCCGAAGAACATACCGCCGAATTCTTTGATAGCGAACATCCACTATTTATTCTCTACACATCAGGGACTACCGGAAAACCAAAAGGAATATTTCATACAACTGGCGGTTACCTGACACAAGTTGCATATACCCACCGCATTGTTTTCGATATCAAACCAGAGTCAGATATCTTCTGGTGTACTGCGGATGTGGGTTGGGTCACGGGTCATTCATATGTGGTCTATGGACCATTAGCAAATGGTGCAACTCAGGTGATGTACGAGGGCACTCCCGACACTCCGACTAAGGGTCGCATTTTCGAACTAGTTGAAAAATATAACGTCACCATTTTATATACCGCGCCAACTCTCATTCGCACCTGGATGAAATGGGGTAATAAATTTCCAGAAGCGAGTAATTTAACTTCGCTTCGCCTACTTGGTTCTGTGGGTGAACCGATCAACCCAGAGGCTTGGATGTGGTATCGCGAAGTAATTGGTGGGGACCGTTGCCCCATCGTAGATACATGGTGGCAGACTGAAACTGGCGCCATCATGATCTCTCCCCTGCCAGGAGTTACTGCAACTAAGCCAGGATCAGCGATGAGACCGTTACCCGGAATAATTGCAAAGGTTGTGAACGATGAGGCCGAACCCGTGGAACGTGGTTCCGGTGGTTACTTGGTTTTAACAGATCCTTGGCCATCCATGTTGCGCGGCATCTGGGGTTCGGATGAACGATATAAAGAGACGTACTGGTCACACTTTGAAGGAAAGTATTTTGCGGGTGATGGTGCAAAGCTCGATGAAGATGGAGCTATCTGGCTGCTCGGTCGGGTTGATGATGTCATGTTGATTTCTGGTCACAACATATCAACCACAGAGGTGGAATCTGCTCTGGTTTCACATCCGAGTGTTGCCGAGGCGGCCGTTGTCGGTGCGAGTGATTCCATAACAGGACAAGCGATCGTCGCATTCATAATTTTGCGTGGTGGTGTACCAAGTGCTGGTGGTGAGGAGTTAATTCAGGAACTCAAAGCGCATGTTGCTAAGCACATTGGTGCCATTGCACGACCAAAACAAATTTTGGTAGTGAATGAACTTCCAAAAACCCGCAGTGGGAAAATTATGCGCCGCTTACTCCGAGATGTGGCTGAAAATCGCGCCGTCGGAGATTCCACGACTCTTGCTGATCCAAATGTGATGAAACTTATCTCCGAAGGACTGAAGAGCGGTAAGGCAGAAGATTAATTATTCATTGCCTTCAGGGTGGTGTTGTGGTGCGAACGCTGCGCAAGCAGTTGCCCCTTTTGTAACGCCTCCATGTGCGAACAGACAGGCGTTGTAACGCTTCGTAGCAGATTTCCTACCTACATCTCCAGCTCCAGGAGCACCTTTGTGACCGCCAGGACCTCCGTCATCTCCGCCGCGGACTCCAGGGATCTGTGGTTTAGCACCCTTAATATTTATTTGAGTGGAATTACTCCACACCATTTTTCCAGTGAGGGCTTTTATACAAGAGTAATTAACTCCGTTGCTAACCGTGGTTGCTCCGACCTTGGTACAGGGGCTTCCTATCTTCAATGGAGTGGCGGCCTGTGCAGCGCTACTGGCAAGAGCGGAGATCAAGGTAAGGGCGAGAATCGAGGCTGTTTTTAATCGCATAGTAGGAGTTTAAGTTTCTAGTCTTAGAAGAAGTTGAGATAAATCTGAAAGTTGTTAATGAATTAGCCCCTGTGCACGCTTGGTTAAATCTGTCACGGCAGACGGAGCATGCGTGTTGAGCGTGGTGTAGATCTTGCTCTCCGGGATATTGCGATGGGCCCAACCCCACGGGGTAATCAAGAGCAGGTGGCAGAGAATAAATAAGCCGATTGCCGCGCGCACGATGGCAAAGGCAGCCCCAAAAAGAGAGTCAATCCACTTGAAGGGTCCGAATAGAACTTTAGAATGAAATAACTTTCCCAACCGTTTAAATATTGCTTCACCGACTGCAGATCCAATTGTGATCGCGAGAAAGAGCTGCATAAATCGCATCACCCCGTGGGAATGCACATAGTTCAGACTTAATACAAGTCCTAATAGCCCACCGCCGATATAACCGATGAGACTAAATATCGTAGTTAAGAATCCCGCCTTATATCCCTGGAAGAGGGAGAGCACAGCCATTACGATGAAAATGACATCGACCCAATTTTTCATAATTTGATTTTGAGATACTTTCGTACTTCCGCTTTAAGTTCAGCGGTAGAAGTTATTAGTCCGATCTGCTTGTAAGTAACTTTGCCTTTAGCATCAATGAACCACGTAACTGGTACTCCCAGTCCAAATATTCCACGAGTAATACTGGTCGAATCATAAAGAACTGGCCAACTGATACCTTTCTTCACGACAAAATTCCGACCCGCCTGCATACTTCTCTCTTCAACATCTATACCAACAATTGATACTTTTCTTAACGCTTGTAGATCTAGAAAGTGAGGGATCTCTTGATTACATGGTTCACACCAGGATCCAAAAACATTTACTACAACAGGTCCCCTAATTGCTTGATAGGTGACAGATGACTTGTTATCTAAACAGCGCAGTGAAATCCCTTTTGTAACGGCTTTAGTACTGATGATTTTATTGCATGGAACTACTGAGCCAGTGCTTGCGTGAGCAGGTACCGACACAGTGAATGAAAGAATGGCAAGGATCACGGCAATTAATGAACGTTTCACCTAAAGTCCTCATCTCTCTTCACAAGTTGGAGTGCCTTAATCTTATCGACCTCTCCGATTCCATAAGAGGGGCAGAGATCTGCTAAAGGACAGGCGCCGCACGCAGGTTTTCTGGAATGACAGATTCTTCTTCCGTGCCAGATCATGCGCTGTGAGAGGTTGGTCCACTCCGTCCTGGGAATTAACTCTCCGACCTCATATTCAACTACCACTGGGTCTTGCGAATCGCTCCATTCAAATCTGCGGCTGAGCCTTCCAAAGTGAGTATCAACCGTTATTCCTGGAATTCCAAAGGCATGACCTAAAACTACATTGGCAGTTTTGCGTCCCACACCAGCCAGTGTCACTAGATCTTCTAGCCTTCCAGGGACTTCTGAGCCGTAATTCGTTACCAAACTCTGGCTCAGCGATTTGATATTGGAAGCTTTAGAGTGAAAGAAACCCAGTGGATGAATGATCTCCTCTAAATCTTTAATCTCAGCTTTGGCCAACTTGCGAGGGGTGCCAAACCGTTTAAAAAGTTTAGGAGTCGCCTGATTAACCCGCTTATCGGTGCACTGCGCTGAGAGCACGGTTGCTATGAGAAGTTGAAAAGGAGTTTCGTACTCCAACTCGCAACGAACATTTGGGTAGTACTTGGTTAAAACGCGATACATGGAGCGAGCTCGCTTACGCTTCTCCTCAGTTTTCTCAGCATTTTCGGGCACGTTACAAGAATAGAGGATGCAGCCTCCTCAACCAGTTGGAGCGATACCAATTCTGGTTGTAAAGTCCTCATGTGACCCATAAAGAAGATGATCTCATCATTCGGCAAGCTCCACTTTTCAGCGCGCTGGATGACGAAGCCTCGCATGCTCTCCGCGAGTCAATGGTCGCTCTCAAGTTGTACAAAGGGCAAGTACTTTTTAAAGAAGGGCAGGAAGGCGATCGTTTATTCGTGGTTGTTCAAGGCAAGATCAAACTTGGAACAACCAGTAGTGATGGGCGCGAAAACTTACTTTCAATTCTGGGGCCGGGTGAAATGTTTGGAGAGCTCTCACTCTTCGATCCAGAACCTCGCACTTCAACGGCAACTGCGGTTACTGATGCTCGTATCGTCTCGCTCGCTCACGACGCAGTAATCGGCTTGATCACTTCTAATCCGCAGACATCACTTGAACTACTGCGTCGATTAGCGCAACGTTTACGTAAATCAAATGAAGTACTAGCAGACTTGGTATTTGCTGATGTACCGGGCCGAGTTGCAAAAGCAATCATGGATCTTGGTGAGCGCTTTGGAACCCAGAAGGACGATGGGTTGCATGTTAATCATGACCTTACTCAAGAAGAGCTAGCTCAACTTGTAGGCGCTTCGCGAGAAACAGTGAACAAGGCACTTGCTGATTTCGCGGCACGTGGTTGGGTGAAACTAGAACCACGTGCCGTACTTGTTACGGATGTTGAACGTCTTTCAAAACGTGGGCGTTAATTAGTCTGTAAACGCCTTACGCTACTTCGACAGTGAGTTCTACCTCGATCGGGGCATCAAGTGGAAGTTCTGCAACGCCGATAGCAGTTCTAGCGTGCTTCCCGTTCGCATCACCAAAGATATGAATCAAGACTTCAGATGCACCGTTGACAACACCTGGGGCGGCTATGAATCCTGGTACTCCATTTACATATCCAACTACTCGCACAACTTTAATAATAGAGTTAACTGGCGCAACTAATTCAACAGCAGCAAGTGCATTAAGAATACAGATAGTTGCCATCTCTTTGGCTTGCTCGGGAGTAACAGCCCCACCAACTTTTCCGATGAAAGGAATTTTTCCTTCAACAAGCGGAAGTTGTCCAGCAGTAAATACTAAATTGCCGGTTCGAACAGCAGGAACGTATGCACCCACTGGAATAGCAGCTACCGGAAGAGTCAGATTTAATTCGGCAAGTTTTGCACGGACATCCATTTATGCAACCACCCTTTTCATATAAGCAACGAGGTTATCTCCGCCTCCTGGCGCAGGAATTACTTGGACTAGCTCCCAACCTTCGGAACCCCAGTTATCAAGGATCTGCTTGGTTGCATGTGTTAGTAATGGAACTGTTACATATTCAAACTTTGTCATTGTTAATTACTCTCTGTAAGTGCTGCTTTAACCAAAGTGGATACCAATCCGCCATCGGCTTTCCCAGCGATTTTTGGTGAAACAATTTTCATTACCTGACCCATACCTGCGGGTCCACTCGCGCCAGACTCTGCAATAGCTGCGCGAATCATGGTGTTGATTTCATCGGTCGAGAGTTGGGCAGGTAGGTAGGTGATAATAAATTCGCCCTCCAGCTTTTCACGATCGGCCCGGTCAGGCCGTCCACCATCTGCGAACGCTTCAGCGGCTTCACGGCGTTTCTTAGCTTCGCGCGATAAAACGGTAATGATCTCAGGCTCAGATAGGGTTCTGGCGGTCTTGCCTGAAACCTCTTCATTGGTGATTGCAGTCAAAACCATTCGGATAGTTCCAGATTTGAGTTCATCGCGCGAACGAATCGCCTCGGTGAGATCACTCTGAAGTACCTCTTTAAGTCCCATACGGGTATCTTCTCATGCCTATGAGTTACCGGATACGCGAAAGCACGTTACCCGTCTTGCCCCCTGGTCATGACGCTATTCGGATACTGCATTTTTCCGATCTCCATCTCACACCCGCTCGTAAAAGAGAGATTGCAGATATAAGAAGTTTTGCCACTCTTAAACCCGACCTGGTGATCAGCACCGGAGATTTTTTAGCTGACCAAGAAGCGGTTCCGGTAGTCTTGGATGCACTTGGATCGCTGCTACACATTCCTGGTGTCTTTGTATTCGGTTCTAATGATTATTACGCACCTCGAATCAAAAACCCGCTCTCTTACCTCATTAAAGATAACGCAAGACGTGTAATTGGAGATTTGCTTCCCGTGGAGAATTTGCACAACGCCTTAACTAGCAACGGCTGGAAGGATCTCAATCATCAGCGCACACTATTGCAAATAAAAGGATCGACTATTGAATTCCGTGGAACTGATGATGCGCACCTTAACCGAGATGATTACTTACTGGTGGCGGGAACAGCGCAGGAATGCGATTTAGCGGTCGGGGTCACCCACGCTCCTTATAAGAGAATTATCGAGGCAATGTCGAGGGATCAGCTCGATATTATTTTTGCTGGACATACTCATGGCGGTCAGGTCAGACTTCCATGGCCGGGAGGTTCAAAGGCGCTCACAACTAACTGTGACCTGCCTACGTGGAGAGCACGTGGAGTATCGAGGGTTGCGGGTGAGCCGTGGCTTAATGTTTCTGCTGGAATGGGCACATCACCATTTGCCAGAATTCGAGTTGCATCGCCTCCCGAAGTTTCACTGATTACTCTCGAGAGTAGTTTGTAAACGTTCCAATTCTTTTATATCCAGCTTTTTCATAAACTCGTTGAGCCACAAAGTTATCTCGTCGTACTCCAAGTCCAAGGAATGGGATTCCCAACTCTCTTGCGTGGCAAGCGATACCAATACTTAGTGCTGTACCTAGGCCTTGGCCACGCTCCTGCGTCCGTGTAGTCACTGAAGAGACGACGTGTAAACCAGATTGCCATTTCACCACAACGGCGCACGCGACTAGCTCTCTATATAAATTACGTAAGCCGCCCCAAAAAATTATTTCGTTATTGCCAGGTTTCACAGAAGAATCAGGAGCGTGGCTCTGGATGAACTTAAGAACCTCCTCTTCATCTTTGAGTAACTCAATTGCACCGTAACTAGTTCCTGTATCTAGCTCCCAGAATTCATATCCACCACCCCGTACCGCATAGTTCTCAAAGTGAGGTGACTCGGTAGATTCCAACGCAAATTCTGTACATCTCGGATCGAGGTAAGCGTTTTTTCCATAGAGGTGTGAGTAGAACGGGTCATCTTCAACTACGAAAGAGAATCCGTCTTCGCTCTTATACGCAGCCACGAAGGTCATTGGGTTTAGGTGAAACTTTGCAACATTCTTCTCACCTAAAAATTCTTCTGCCCACAATTGAGCGAGTTCGAGATCCTGCGTACTTTCAAACATATGATATTAAACGGAGAACTCAGCTGCGACCAGCTCTGCAATTTGCGCAGTATTGAGTGCTGCACCTTTACGAAGATTGTCACCACACATAAAAAGATCAAGCGCGTGATCATCATCGAAAGATCGACGAACTCTTCCCACCCATGTTGGATCAGTGTTCACCACATCCGCTGGAGTTGGCCAGATTCCATTCTCAGGATCATCGAGAAGTTCGATTCCTGCAGAGTTCTTCAGTAAATCTTGCGCGCCAGCACGAGTAACTTCGGTCTCAAATACTGCATGCACTGCGAGTGAGTGCGTAGTGATTACTGGAACTCGTACACAAGTAACTGCAACTTTAAGATTGGGTAGACCAAGAATCTTGCGTGACTCAAAACGGACCTTAGTCTCCTCAGATGAATACCCATCAGCCTTGAGTGAGCCAGCCCAAGGAATTACATTGAGAGCGAGCGGAGCCGGGAATGCACCAAAGTCTGTGATAACGCTCCGTAAATCTCCAGGTTGCTCTCCTAGGTGCGTACCGGCAACTGCCGAAATCTGGTTGCGCAAAGTTTCGGGCCCTGTAACTCCCATACCTGACACTGCTTGATATGAGGAGACAAAGATCTCCTTGAGACCGTAAGCCTTATGGAGCGCACCCATGGCAACGATCATGGTCATCGTTGTACAGTTGGGATTGGAGATGATGCCCTTGGGGCGATCTTTAATCGCTTCAGGGTTTATCTCTACAACCACCAATGGAACTTGTTCATCCATACGGAAGAAGGTTGAGTTATCTACCACTACCGCACCGCGAGAAGCTGCGATTGGAGCCCACTCACCTGCAATCTCATCTGGAGTATCAAACATTGCAATATCAATGCCATCAAAGGCTTCAGGCGAGATTGGGACAACGGTCAGCTCTTCGCCGCGACAAATCAATTTCTTGCCAGCGCTACGAGCAGATGCGATCAAGCGAATCTCCCCGTAGACATTTGGTCGCTTACTCAAAATGTCGAGCATGACGGTGCCAACTGCGCCGGTTGCACCAACGACTGCTAATGATGGTTTCTTACTCATCGTCCAGTTCCTCCATATACAACAGCTTCGTCATCGGTATCCAATTCAAAAGCGGTATGTGCAGCTCTTACACCTTTTTCCAGGTCGGTATCTCTCACGATTACAGAGATTCGAATTTCAGAGGTTGAAATCATCTCAATGTTCAACCCTGCTTCGGCCAAACAGGCAAAGAAAGTCGCAGTTACTCCGGGATGAGAGCGCATTCCTGCACCAACTAGTGAAAGTTTTCCAACTTGATCATCGTAAAGAAGGGAAGCAAATCCAATCTCTCCTTGAATATCTTTTAATAATGCAGTCGCTTCGGCGCCATCACTCTTCGGGAGCGTGAAAGAGATATCAGTTAGACCAGTTGCTGCTGCAGAAACGTTCTGCACAATCATATCGATATTAATATCAGAGTCGGCGATTGACTGGAAGATCCGCGCCGCCACACCAGTGCGATCTGGAACACCAACAATCGTGATTTTCGCTTCACTTTTATCATGAGCGATTCCGCTAATAATTGCCTGTTCCATATCTTCCACTCCTTCTGGGTGATCTTTAACGATCCATGTGCCTTCTAAATTAGAAAATGATGATCGAACATGAATAGGTAAGTTGTAACGCCGCGCATATTCAACACAACGCAGATGTAAAACTTTGGCGCCACTCGCTGCGAGCTCTAACATCTCTTCATATGTAACGCTATTTAATTTGCGCGCGCTAGCAACTACACGAGGATCTGCGGAGTAAACACCGTCGACATCGGTGTAAATCTCACAGACATCGGCATCGAGAGCTGCGGCCAGAGCAACTGCAGTTGTATCTGAACCTCCTCGACCCAGGGTGGTGACATCGTTGGTATCTTGTGAAACTCCCTGAAATCCAGCAACGATTGCAATATGCCCGCCATTGAGCGCTTCGCGAATTCGCCCTGGTGCTACATCGATGATTCGGGCTTTACCATGAGTGGAATCTGTGATCACTCCCGCTTGAGAGCCAGTAAATGACATGGCTTCATGCCCTAAATTTCCGATCGCCATGGCGAGCAACGCCATCGAAATGCGCTCTCCCGCTGTAAGTAACATATCGAGTTCACGTCCACTAGGCATTGGGGTAACTTGGTTGGCCAGGTCGATTAATTCATCGGTGGTATCACCCATCGCGGAGACCACGACAACTACTTGATGGCCCGCTTTTTTTGTAGCAACAATACGTCCGGCGACACGCTTGAGGCCTTCAGCATCAGCGACAGAAGAACCACCATATTTTTGGACAATCAGACCCATGGCAGAACTTTGACATAGTTGTACCCGGTATTGGCAGGTATCTTACAATGTGAGACGCTTAGTTGTCTCGAACGATGAGACAAACTCACTCTACGGTGCGGCGTCCCTCAAAGGCGCGACCGAGAGTAACCTCATCTGCGTACTCCAGATCCCCACCGACCGGTAGTCCTGAGGCGAGCCTACTGACCTTTATACCCATAGGTTTAATTTGGCGGATTAAGTAGGACGCAGTGGCCTCCCCCTCGAGATTTGGATCAGTTGCGATGATCAATTCTTGAATGTTGGTATCAGCTAAGCGGGCCATCAATTCTCGTATCCGCAAGTTCTCAGGACCGATGCCATCAATGGGAGAGATCGCACCACCTAAGACGTGATACTTCCCGCGGAACTCGCGGGTCTTCTCTATCGCCATGACATCCTTGCTCTCTTCGACAACACAGATCAGAGAATTGTCACGGCGGGGATCGCGGCAGATTCGACAGAGTTCTTCTTCGGAGATGTTGCCACATTCAATGCAGAACTTAACGCGCTCTTTCACATTGCGAAGTACATCGACCAAGCGCGTGACATCGACGCGCTCGGATTGAATAATGTGGAAAGCAATCCGTTGTGCCGATTTTGGACCAATACCCGGGAGACGACCCAGCTCATCGATAAGGTCTTGAATTGCTCCTTCGTACATCAGCGTTCAAACTCTCGGATTACTTGGGCGCCAAGTTCGCGAGCAAGAAGCGCTGGACCTGAAAGCTGATCTGCATCCGTGGACTCTTCGGTTGTACGTTCATATTGAGGTGCACTAATCGATGGATCAATGAGAATCTCTATCTTGCGAGCAATTCCCGTAACGTCTTGAAATGCTGCCGCCAGTATCACATCGCTTCCGCTGCGAACAAAGGAGTCGCGAGCACCCGCGTTAACAATTCCAATTGTGATCGCTTTGTCATCTACTGCCAACACTTGTGCGCTTGCAGAAAGTAGTGACCACGTTAAGCGCCGCCGCTTCTTTACATTTTCAATTACATCTGGCCACATGTGTCGAAGTGATGCGATGTTGACTGGACCAACTGATTGCTTAGCTGACGACTCTGGCACTGCGGCGCGAATCGGCTTCTTAACTTCAGCGTCCAGCGGCTCTGATGTATGAACTGGAGGTTTTTTTACGACTTGAGGCACCTCTGGTGAAATTTCTACCATGGGTGTCGCATGCGAGACCAGATTAATCCCACGTTCCAAACGTTCTACGCGAGCAATCAACGCCTTGTCATCTCCACTTGGAAGCAAGATGCGACCACAAATTAACTCCAGAATGAGGCGTGGAGCAGTTGCTCCACGCATCTCGGTAAGACCGAGTGAGGTGATATCTGCAGCGCGAATTAACGTTGCTGCTCCAATTACATTTGCTTGAACCCGCATTCGCTCTAATTGATCTTCGGGGAATTCGCGCAGAATATGAGATGCGTTCTCTTTCACTGCGCCGACAATAATGAGATCGCGTAAACGTTCTAGAAAATCTTGAGTGAATCGACGGGGATCGAGACCCGACTCGATCACCTTATCTACCGTATTAAATAGGGTAGTACTGTCGTTAGCAGCGAGCGCATCAATCGCCTCATCAAGTAGCGCCCCATCTGTATAACCTAAGAGTTGAACTGCAATCTCATAGGTGACGCCATCGCTTCCAGCCCCGGCCAATAGTTGCCCCAGAACTGAGAGTGCATCGCGAACTGAGCCACCACTTGATCGAACAACTAAAGGGATTACACCTTTAGCAATTTTGACCCCTTCGAGTTCGCAGATCTTCTCTAGGTGAGTTGCAAGAATTCCTGGTGGCACTAAGCGGAAGGGATAGTGATGTGTGCGAGAACGAATAGTTGAAATCAATTTATCTGGTTCGGTGGTAGCAAAAATAAAAATCACATGAGGAGGCGGTTCTTCCACAACTTTTAGTAACGCGTTCGCAGCTCCCGGTCCTAGTTGATGTGCTTCATCAATAATGTAAATCTTGTACTGAGATTGAACCGGCGCAAAGAATGCTTTATCGCGTAGATCGCGCGCGTCATCCACTAGCCCATGAGTTGCAGCATCCAGTTCCATAACATCGATGGAACCAGGGCCATTTGCAACTAGGTCAGTACAGGATTGACACTTTCCACAAGGGTTAGAGGAGGGACCTTGTGTGCAATTGAGTGAACGAGCCATGATTCGTGCGCTGGAAGTTTTTCCGCAACCGCGCGGTCCACTAAATAGATAAGCGTGATGGATCTTGCCTGACTCTAGGGCGTTGGAAAGTGGAACAGTCACATGCTCTTGCCCAATGACCTCCGCAAAGGTTGAGGGGCGATACTTTCTATATAGAGCGAGTGACACCGTTCTCCTTCTTCGCTGGCTTTGCTGTTTAAAGGGACCCTCCGCACACCCGCCAGAGCGCACCTACCCTTGCTACCTTCCGGTCCTGGGGGAGTTCAGTACGGTAACGCCGCACGGAGGATCTGTGGGT
>JAYTQV010000019.1:0-4710 GCA_043746515.1 Actinomycetes bacterium
CTAGCTGCATTCGCCTGCGAAGATGACCCCGTAATTAGCGCTGTAATGGCCAGAATCCCAATGAGCACATGCCTTTTCGTTTCATAACTTCTCTCCACGTCCCTGTTGACTCCATACCTAAGTCACTAGTCTGACGCAACCTTTTAATGCAATCGTGTAGATTATGAAAAGTTTTGATTAAGGTTTTAAATGGAAGTGAATTGGAGAGAGAAGGGACTGGTAATCTCACATTTCACAATTTGAGAATGTGCGGTCACACCAAAGGCTGTTGGGAATTCAATCAGGGTTAGATTTTGATATCACGCGACTTAGTCCATGATATTAATAGCATAAACCTGACTTGGAAGACCTATGTGCATCAAAGTGAAATGGACTTTCCGATTTTCTAAATAACCAGCACAATTCCCTTATGAGTTACGACGTAGAACGAGTCCGTTCCCATTTCCCTTCCCTCGACACAGGTCTCGCATTTTTTGATGGACCGGGTGGGAGTCAGGTACCAGATATGGTGGGGGAGGCGATTGCTACGGCAATCACGCGAGCGACTTCGAATCGCGGTGTTACAACTTTGTCAGAGAGAAATGCGAACGATGAAGTTCTTAATTTTCGAATTGCCGTTGGTGACCTGTTAAATGCTAACCCCAAAGGCGTGGTTTATGGACGTTCATGGACGCAGCTGACCTACGACTTCTCTCGCAACCTTGCCCGCACATGGAAGCCCGGTGATGAAATCATCGTCACTAATCTGGACCACGATTCCAATATCCGTCCTTGGATTCAAGTGGCGGAGCGAGCTGGGGTCGTTGTTAAGTGGGCCAAGTTTGATGTAATGACGGGGGAGCTTCCAGTCTCTGCTATTTCAGATTTACTTACTGAGCGCACCAAGTTGGTTGCAGTTACTGGTGCTTCCAACACGCTGGGAACTCGCCCAGATATTGCAGCAATCGCTCAAGAGGTTCATCGAACGAGCGCTTATTTATATCTGGATGCAGTGCATCTAACTCCGCATACCGCGATTGATATGAAGGCTCTCGGTGCGGATTTCATTGGATATTCGCCGTACAAAATACTGGGTCCTCATTGCGCTGCACTCGCTGCTGAACCAGATTTATTAGCGAGCCTGCCTAACGACAAATTGCTTCCCTCAACGAGTGATGTTCCGGAGCGATTTGAATTTGGAACTCTGCCATACGAATTCATGGCGGGGACAACCGCAGCAATTGATTTCGTTGCTGGGTTGTCATCAGAGGCTTCAGGTACAAGGCGCGAGAGAATCGTGGCTTCCATGAATGAACTGGAGGAATACGAAGAGACTCTCTTCAAGAATTTAGAGACTTCACTGCGAGCGCTGCCTAAAGTTCAGACCTTTGGGCACGCAAAAGTGCGCACGCCAACAATCTATTTCGAGGTTGAAGGTATCTCTTCAATAGAGGTCTATCGCCAACTTGCTAATACGGGAGTGAACGCTCCGGCGAGTAATTTCTATGCCCTCGAGATTTCTCGCGCATTGGGTCTGAGCGATACCGGCGCCGTAAGAGCCGGATTGGCCCCCTACTCCACTCAAGACGATGTTGATCGCTTGGTTGCGGGTGTAGCCGAGTTGTAGAATGCGGTGTTCAGATTTATTAGGATCTCCCAATGACTACTGAGAACGCTAAATCAACGTCCCGCCGAAACGTTTTAATCACTGGTTCCTCAAGAGGGATCGGTGCAGCGATCGCTAGAGAATTTGCCTCGCATGGCGATCGCGTTGCGGTTCATTACGTGAATTCAGCCGATTTGGCTCATTCTGTTGTCGGGGAGCTCTCTGGTGAAGGGCATATTGCGGTTCAAGCAGATCTTCGAGATGCGGATGCGATCAAGAGCGCTGTGAACGCTGTAGCCAAAGATTTTGGGCATATCGATATTTTGGTAAATAACGCGGGGGTATTTCATTATCACCCCATCGAATCATCAGATTATGAAACATGGCAGAAAGCCTGGTCAGACACCCTCGCAATCAATCTCGTTGCGGCAGCGAACATGGCGTGGTGCGCATTTCAACACATGCCAAGAGGTGGAACTTCCCGAATAATCAATGTTGGTTCCCGTGGCGGATTTAGAGGAGAGCCAAAGGCTCCGGCTTATGGTGCAAGCAAGGCAGGAATGGCGGCATTTGCAGGTTCAATAGCCCAAGCTCTCGCTCCGCATGGAATTAGCGTCCTCACCCTTGCCCCTGGATTTGTGGAGACGGAGATGGCCAAGTTCCTGTTGGAAAGTCCAGAAGGTGTTGCGATCAGAGCTCAATCGCCATTCAATCGTGCTGCAAAAGCCACAGAAGTCGCAAAGGCGATCTATCTTTTGTCATCTCCCGATATTCAATGGGCGAGCGGGGCGGTGCTGGACTTCAATGGCGCGTCGTTCCTAAGAATTTAAGTTGGACGCTCTCGTGGCATTTATTCACCAACTCTCAGGAAAATTACAGATTAGTTTGAGATTTTCGTAAGAATATAACTGTCCACCTGCGCAATAATGTGTGAGGAGATTCTAATGTCGCAAAATTATGAACTTTTGATGGAAGAGGAAGATGAGAAATAAAGCAATTAGCCTCTTCTCCCTTTTGGTGATTAGTGGAGTTATCCTCGTGTGCGAGTTAACCAGTAGCGTTTCGGCCTCCTCTCCCGCTTTGACCCAAAAGGAGAAAGCTGCTGTCTCCGCGTATGCAAAAGCCTTAAGCCAGGCCAGAACGAATTATTTCCTCGCAGTGAAACCAACTCGGGCAGCAGTGATAGAACTTGGAAAACCAGCCGAATTGAAGCGAAGAAGAGCAGAAATCGCCGCACTGATAAATTATTTAGAAGTTGTGCGCAAGGCCAAAGCACCGGTGTTTGCCGCGCAAGCGGCATATCGGATCGCGGCCTTAAAGTCATCTGCAAATCCAACAGATCTTTCACTGAGAACTGATGCGAAGTCAAAAATAGATTCCCTGAACAGGGCATCTGCTGCACTTAAAGAAGATAGGAATATAGCTGCTGCCAGAATATTATTCGCAAAGGCTCGCATTAGCGCGATGACTAAATTTCAGGCAACTCTTTCAGTGGTATTGGCGAAGCGCACCGCAGCAGAGAAATTGGCATTTAACAAGTTTAAGGTGGCACAGGCGATTGCCATGGTGAAATTCAAAGCGGCCCTTAAGGCGGCTCACAGCAAAATCATTCCAAAATGACGGGAACCAGGCAGATAGTTCGACTTGAACCACACCAAAAAGGTAACACTTCGAAGGGATTTGAAAATGAGAAGAAGCAATAAAAATATGAAAGGCATAACTCTTGCTACAGCTGGCATTCTGACACTTTTGGGAGGAGCATTCCTCTCTGCCGCTCATGCAGATAATACTCCCGCACCGACGATTTCAGCCTCGACGGAGGCTAGCGATAATCCCCTCGATATCCAAGTAACTGATGAGACTGATTCATCCGCTCAGATTGTCAATAATGATGAGGCGCAAAGTCTTATTAACGATCAACTAGCAACAGGTCTAACTAACCCCACTGATCAGGTTCAAAGTGGTGACGCAAATGTCCAAGAGGGGGACGCTCAAATGTCCAACGTGAATTCTGAGACTCAACAAGAAGTCGATTCCTTTAATCAGGACATTAACCAGGCAATTCAAGATGGAAATCAGGGGGATGCCGCTGCACTTCAATCCGACGCGAATATCGTGACCGGAGTGGATGCTCCTGAAATTCAAGCAATTACCACTGACAATACGATCGCGAACAATCTGATTGCCGGAGCAGCAACCAAATAATTTGAGGCAAATTTTAAATATCCTTCGATAGATCTTGATACAGGAAATGCCCATTATTATGCTGTAATGACGCAGCAAAAACGTTTGTGTTGGCTGTTGGCGCTCAACCTGATAATGATTATGGGCTTAATCCTGGTGGGATTACATTCGCATTCGATAAGCGTTTTGGCTACAAGTGGTGACTACGCCGCCGACTCTGCCGTCATATTTTTGGGTCTGATTGCGATACAGATTGGCGAGCATCCAAACGGAAATCCCATAGCTACGCTCTACGTTGCTTTCATTAACTCTTTTGTCTTATTTACATTCACCACACTTATCATAATTGGTGCTCTACATCGATTAAACGGGCATACTAAACATATTCAAGGGTTATCCGTGTTAGTGGTTAGCATCGTTGCGGCCTTTTCTATGCTGATTGGCGCTTTGATATTAGGGCCAGAAGCGGCTACCGAAGATTTACATATGCGTTCGGTTTGGCTGGATACTGTCTCTGACGGGGTGACTTCCGGCTTAGTAGCTATTTCTGGCCTCATTATCTGGAGGACTCATAAGTTTTTTTGGTTGGATTCTGTTTTGGCTATTGTCATCGGGATAGTTATTTGTGCCTCTGCTGTGAATCTTATGCGAAATTCAATCAAAGCAATTCGAACGTTTTAACTGCCCCATGCTTCGTTTCCAGTTTTAATTGTAATTTCTTTTGCCAGTGATTCATCGATGGCAAGTGAAATCAAGTGATCTTGGCAAGCCTCTGCCAATGGATAGGGGGCAGGTCCTGATCCGTGTACCCACTCGGCCATCTCAACCATCATGGTCGCGATAGCAATCTCTTCATCCATTAATCGCAGCCCCACGAAGGGATTGCTGTAGATCACCTTCCCATTAAATGAGATGTGCTCAGTATCATGACCATCCAAATT
>JAYTQV010000020.1:0-13556 GCA_043746515.1 Actinomycetes bacterium
ACCGCTGCGCTCGCCCAATGATTACAGTCGTCTATCTCTGGCATATTTCTCTATTGCGTTTGCCACAGGCGCTATGGCATATGGCTATAGATCGATTAATTTTGCGTCGAAATAGTTCCATTGGCTTTTACAAATCCATAGGTACTGGTACCGGTGAAACTTTTACTCCGCGAGATGCAGATCCAACTTTATGGGGTTTAATAATTACCATCCAAACTGAATATCTCTCGGAATTTGATGAATCGTCCATCATCTCATCGTGGCGAAGTTTTTCAAAGTCTGAGGTTCGATATGTTGCCTCTCCCCTCTCAGCGCATGGTTTATGGTCTGGGGTTGCTCCATTCAAAGAAGATCGCGAACTCGCTAAGTCGTGGAGCGGAAAAGTTTTGGCAATTACCAGGGCTCAGATTGTCTGGCATAAAAACTTTCTTTTCTGGAGAGCTGTTCCACCAGTTATAACCAGTCTTAGACAATGCCAGGGAGTGGAAAGCGCTTTTGGAATTGGAGAGGCCCCGATTGGCCTGCAAGGAACACTATCAATTTGGAGCAATGGAGGTGCGCTTAGGGATTTCGCCTATAACACGCCCGCACACGTGAGTGCAATCAACCAGACTCAAACCAAACAGTGGTACTCAGAAGAGTTATTCGCTCGCTTCGCTCTACTTGAGGTTCGTGGCTCAAATACAAGCGCTAAGTAAGGCAGAATAAAGGAGTGTCAATCCGGAACTACAGACCAAGACGTCGCTCCCACCAAACGGTCTCTCGCGCCAAATTTGTCTGCCTCTACTTAGGAATTATTTCAGTAATTGGATTGCAAATTTCTTATCCATTAGTTCATGGGAATGTCCTTCGCAACGTTACCCTTGGTATCGTATTTATTGGGGCGGCCTCCATGCTCTTCCATTCTTATCTCGTATATGGACCCTTCTTTGCAATTATTTTCGCATTTGTCACTTTTGTCTACACTCTCGCAATTGAAACTGTTGGCGTAAAAACTGGCTGGCCATTTGGTCGATACTTTTATGACCACACGCTGGGTGTTCAAATCTATGGGGTTCCTTTGCTCGTCCCATTTGCCTGGATGATGCTCGCCTACCCGATATTAATTGCGGCTCGGCTAGCTGCTGCTCAATGGGTTTTTTTGTATGGCGGAATTGGTCTGATGATTTGGGATCTCTTTCTTGATCCGCAGATGGTAGACGCCGGGCGATGGAGTTGGAAATTGGTAGGACCGCGAGTTCCCTATGAACCGATGATTCCGCTTTCAAATGCTGCTGGATGGCTCTTCGCCGGCATGGGACTCATGGCCTTGCTCCATAGGGTGCTTCCGCATGAGAGGCGTAAGGATTCTGTAAATTCTCTCGCTCCAGATATCCTGCTTTTGTGGACTCTCATTGGGGGGGTGATTGGAAATATTTTCTACTTTCACCATAAAGAAATTGGAATTTTCGTTGGAGTGCTCTTCTCTATCTATCTCATCCCATACTTATTCCAACGCCGCTTCGGTCGACCAGATAGTGCTTAGTAAGTGATTTTTCTCATAACCGTCTGCGCGATCCCACTTGTATTTACGTTCGCAAATTCTCTCTCAATGCGGGTAGTACGATCTCGCAATACTGAGACTATAGGGGATAGTGTTTCAATACTTATTCCGATGCGAAATGAAGCCGAAAACGTCGCAGGAGTAGTGAATTCTGCTCTCGCTACCTCACTCATCCCACATATGGAAGTAATCGTTCTGGATGATCATTCATCCGATCAGACGAACGCTCTCTTACATGAATTCCCAGGGATCGAAGTCGCTTCTGGAATTGAATTACCAGAAGGCTGGCTCGGTAAGAATTTTGCCTGTCACCAACTCGTAATGCAGTCTACGGGTGATTATCTAGTTTTTGTCGATGCTGATGTGAGATTGACCGAACTCGCAGTCGCATCTGCGATTTCGCACATGAATAACTATGCGTGGGATTTCATTTCCCCGTACCCACAGCAGATTGCAATCACCTCCTCTGAGCGATTAATTCAGCCTCTACTACAATGGTCTTGGCTCTCCTCAGTCCCATTGCGTATTGCCGAACGAACAAAGTTTCCTTCAATGGTCATAGCAAATGGACAGTTTATGATTGTTAAACGTGCCGCATATTTAACTTCGGGTGGACACAAAGAGATCCGCCTAGAGATTTTGGATGACTTAGAACTAGCTAGACTTCTTGTTAAGAATGGATTTAAAGGCGGTGTGGCTATCGGCAGCGATGTTGCCTCGTGTCGGATGTATAACAATCGCATCGAATTATTCGCGGGCTATACAAAATCTCTGTGGCGCGCTTTTGGATCACTTTTCGGATCTATCGCCACTTCGATTTTTCTTTTCGTTACAGGGGTTTTGCCAATTCTGCTTGCATTATCGGGTTACTCCATGGCGTGGATTGGATATTTTCTCGTGATACTCTCCCGCTATATCTCTGCCCTGCGGACTCGCTCCATAAGTGCGGCCAGTACAGCGCTTCTTCATCCCCTATCGATACTCATCCTGATCTATCTCATATCAAATTCGTGGTACCGAAAATCACAAGGTACCCTCATGTGGCGTGGAAGAACTCTGGTCTAGATGTCTAAGATAATTGTTATTGGAGCGGGAGTAGGTGGCATGTCTGTTGCTGCTCGCCTTGCAAGACAGGGTCATGATGTAACAATTTATGAAGCTTCAGATCGTGCGGGAGGTAAGTGTCAGACAGAATGGATTGGCGACTATGCCTTTGACACGGGTCCTTCCCTCTTAACTCTGCCTGCAATATATAAAGACTTCTTCTTAAAAACCGGAGCCCGATTTGAGCGGGTACTTACAATCAGTGCAGTAAATCCCTCATTCTCCTATTACTTTGCCGATGGAAAATCTTTAGACTTTGTAAATTTGGACGTCCCGCAGACTTGTGATGCCATCGATCGTGCATTGGGGGCAAAAGCAGGCAACGCGTGGCACTCAATAATGCAACGTGCAGAAGTGATGTGGGATATCTCCCGAGTTCCATTTGTGCAATCGGAACTCACCTCAATCTGGTCACTTTTGAAACGTCGGGACTTGCTTTGGGGAATTCGCCAAATCGCTCCTTTCAAAACGCTTCGGAAGGTAACTAGTGAGTACACGCAAGACCCTCACCTGCAAAAAATTATTGACCGATATGCCACCTATACAGGTTCTGATCCTCGCGAGGCTCCAGCAGCCCTACTCACAATTGCATTTGTAGAATCTAGCTTTGGAGCCTGGCATATTGCAGGAGGTATCGGACAGTTGAGTATCGCTTTAGAAGACCGGTGCCGACTTCTCAATGTTGATATTCACTTCAATTCTGACGTGACAGCAATTACGACACAATCTGAAGTTGTGACTGGCATTACTTTAGCGAACGGAGACTTTGTGAGTGCTGATATCGTCGTTGCAAATGCTGATGCCGAAATTGTTTATCAACAACTCCTTGACTCCACTGTGAAATCTGCGAATTCCGAAAGAAAGAAACTTAAGAGAGCGGAGAAATCTCTTGCAGGTTTCTCACTCTTACTTGGACTTGATAATTCAAAGGTAGTAGGAACTCCTCCTATATTGAAGCATCACTCCATTTACTTTCCAGAGAACTATGATGCCGAATTTGATGAGATATTCACGCAAAGAATTCCAGTTGACGACCCTACAATTTACATCTGTGCGCCGAACGATCCACTCATGGTCAAGGGAGAGAACAAGGAGAGTTGGTTCGTACTAGTTAATGCCCCGCGCCACGACCCCGACAATGGATGCGACTGGAGTGTTGGCGGCGCAGAGTATGCCGAGAAAATTATCGCAAAGCTCGATGCTCTCGGACTTCAAGTTTCAGAGCGATTAGAAGTCATGGATTTTCGCACCCCCCGAGATCTAGAAAACACGACAAAGGCACCAGGGGGATCCATATATGGAACCGCAAGTAATGGAGCGATGTCAGCATTCTTTCGTGCTAAGAATCGCTCTCCAGTTCAAGGACTTTTTTGTGTTGGCGGATCAGCACACCCTGGTGGGGGTCTGCCACTCGTGGGCATAAGCGCTGAGTTAGTTGCCGACGCTATCGGGAGCGTGCAACCTGTTGTAACCACTCCTCATCACGGTCACTAGTGCGATACCCTGCTGAATCGTCCACACTATTGAGATCGTTGTCACCGCCGCGATTTTAAAATCATAGGCGAGGATCGCAATAGTTAAAAATGCAGCACGCACGGGACGCTCAGCGATCGTCACTACATCAATTCGAAAATCTCCGAGTCCAGCAATGCGAGCCCGCGCATACTCTTGCGTAAAAGCTAAAACCCATGCCGTTCCGACTAGCCAAGCTGGTGCACCTAACCGATAAAGTGCCAGCGCCCAGAGTGATTCACTTAATCGATCACACAGAGCATCAAGCATCGCCCCACGCTTACTCGCTGAATTACTTAAAATCGCGACAGTTCCATCTACGCCGTCACTCACAAGAGATATGGCTAAAAATAGCGTGCAGTAAATGCTTTGAGCTTCTATGTAAGTGAAGACTGCAGCAAGAACGCCTAGAACGCTTAGAAAATTTGGAGATACTTTTAATTTTACTAATGGCTTCGAAATCAAGTATGAGATCACCAGCCAGCCTTTAACAATTCCAGTCACAGATGCACCGCCATGCATTGTGCTCCAACTTTCAAAGTAACTCTCGCGATTCATCTCAACCCAATATTCTTTACAATTGCGGCTGTCGATGCCGCCTTATTCATAGTGTAGAAATGTATACCGGGAGCACCAGCAGCAATTAACTCTTGGCAGAGCTCGCTACCAATTTCGATACCAAGTTCGATAACTGCTTCCTCATCATCAGCACAAAGTTCAAACTTCGATGCGATTCGAGAGGGAATACTTGTCCCACTGAGTTCAGCCATTCGTGAGAGTTGCTTGAAATTGGTAATCGGAATCACTCCAGCGATTATGGGCAATTTCGAACCTGCTCGATCGAGTTCATCCACCATCCGCTTGTAACTGGCAACTTCAAAGAAAAATTGCGTGGTTGCAAAGGTCGCACCAAGTTCCTCCTTTCGAATCAGAACTTTAACGTCTTGGAGAAAATCTCCACCAGAGGCGGGATGACCATCTGGAAAGGCTGCGACACCAACTGTGAAATCTCCACGTGAGATTGCGAGCTCCACCAATTGATCTGCGTGATCAAATCCACCCATCGTTGCTTGCCATCGCGCGCTCGGTCCTCCAACAGGGTCCCCCCGCAAAGCCAAGATTGTGGAGATTCCCGCAGATTGATATTGGTCCAAAATCAGCTCTAACTCATTTTGAGTAGAGCCGACACAGGTCAGATGTGCAAGAGTCGAAATTCCAGTGTGGGATGTTAACTCTGACGCAATGCGAATCGTTCGATCCCGGCTTGAACCCCCTGCCCCATACGTCACGGAGACAAAATTAGGGGTAAGCGAAGTGAGATGATCGACTGCTTCCCAAAGTCGTAACTCCCCTGCTGCATCTTTAGGGGGGAAGAGTTCGATGGAGAACGTCGGCACTTTTTCAGTTCTCAGCTTCATAGCGAAGCAGGGTACCGTTCTCATGTGGATTTTGATGACATTGCAGGACTCACCAGTGCCATAAATGCGTCGCTCTCCGACCTTTTTGCAGGTGAGTCACAGTGCTTGCGAGCTATTGGGAGTGAGCTAGAGCCGGTGGCAGATGCGCTAGGTCGCTTTCTTCTCGATAGCGGTAAGCGATTGCGCCCTCTCTTTGCCGCTATTGGCTTCCTGGGCGCCGAGGGGGATTTAACCCCGGGAATCATTCGGGCGGCCGCCAGCCTGGAATTGGTGCACGTGTGTGCCCTTATCCACGACGATGTTATGGATGGATCCGACACCAGACGCTCTGCCCCTTCTATACATAAGCAATTTGAGCAGATCCATCTCTCCCAGAATTTGCATGGAAGCAGCGAACAATTCGGAATTGCTTCGGCGATATTGCTCGGGGATCTCGCACTCATTTGGGCTGCTAAGGCGCTGCATGAGTCTGCAATTGCTCCAGAGTTGATTCTGCGCTCACTCCCCTTTTACGATGAAATGCGAGTCGAGCTCATGGCAGGGCAGTACCTTGATATTTATGAACAGGCTCTGGCTAGCGAGAGTGCCGAACGCTCCTTAAAAGTCGCACGCTACAAATCCGGCAAATACAGCATTGAGCGTCCCTTACATTTCGGTGCGAGTTTGGCTCCACGATTTTCTCCTGCCATCATCGGCGCCTACTCAGACTTTGGACTGCCATTGGGTGAGGCTTTCCAACTCAGAGATGACATTATTGGCGTTTTTGGGGATCCCGAAAAGACTGGAAAACCAGCGGGTGACGATCTGCGTGAAGGAAAACGAACCGTACTCGTCGCCACAACCCTGTCTCGCAGCAATGCAGCCCAACGCCAACTCTTCCTGGCCAATTTTGGTCAAGCAGAACTTGATTCCGAACATATCGATTCCATGAGGCAGATCATCTCTGAAACAGGAGCACTAGCGGAGGTGGAAACTATGATAGAAATCATGACTTTCAAAGCGCACGAAGCGCTCGCGCATGATGGGATTGTGGATAAGGCCGTAGGCCTCTTAAATGAATTGGCAGTGGCAGCAACTCAACGTAATTCCTAGTAATAAGGGGCAAATTGTGCGTCGTGTGGTGGGTAAGAGTGATCATGTGGTCATTGTTGGAGCGGGCCTAGGTGGACTAAGCGCCGCCTTACGTTTGGCTGGCGCAGGTCGGAAAGTCACTGTTATTGAACGTGAGTTAGTTCCGGGTGGACGAAATGGACTATTAGAACGTTCTGGTTACTCTTTTGATACTGGACCTTCGGTATTAACGATGCCATCCCTGATTCAAGATGCCCTCTCCTGTGTTGGTGAGGATTTGAAGGATTGGTTGGATTTAATTCCGGTTGACCCCCTTTACCGCGCCTTCTACCACGATGGAACACACCTAGATGTTCATGCCGACACTGCTCGCATGCAAGATGAGATTGCGACCAAGATTGGCGCTGCCGAAGCCGTGGGTTATGGAAAATATGTGGAATTTGTCACCAAGCTCTACAAATATGAGATGAATGATTTTATAGATAGGAATATTGATTCGCCGCTAAATTTATTGACTCCGAATTTGGCGAAGTTGGTTGCCTTGGGAGGATTCAAACGACTGGCTCCAAAGGTGAGTGAATTCTTGAAGGATCCGCGTACACAAAAGGTTTATTCATTTCAAGCTATGTACGCTGGAGTAAGTCCACAACAAGCGCTCGCAATCTACGCTGTTATAGCTTATATGGACTCGGTCAATGGAGTCTTCTTTCCCAAGGGTGGGATGCATGCAGTGCCTCGAGCGCTGGCAGGAGCGGCCCAAAAACATGGAGTTATCTTTAAATATGGAGCAACAGTCACTACTGTTGAAAAGCATAATAAACGTGCAACTGCAGTAATAACCGATTCAGGTGAACGCATTGAGTGCGACGCCTTGATTTTGAATCCTGATCTTCCCGTTGCTTACCGAGATTTATTGGGGTACACCCCACGTAAGGTGGCTAACTTGTCCTACTCACCTTCCTGTGTGACTCTATTAGTTGGAACCAAGAAGAAGTACAATCATCTTGGACATCACAATATTCATTTTGGTGAATCATGGGATCAGGTCTTTGATGAACTAATCAATAAAAAGACCCTCATGACGGACCCCAGCCTTCTTGTTACAGTGCCAACACATGATGATCCAGATTTAGCGCCTAAGGATCGCTCTTCTTACTATATTCTTTTCCCAACTCCGAACCTCGACGCCAATATTGATTGGAATATTGAAGCTCCGCGCTATCGCAATGAAATGTTACGTGTTATGGAAGAACGAGGATACGAAGGTTTTGCCGAAAGTATTGAAGTTGAAGAGATGACCACTCCCCTTGATTGGCAAGTGCGCGGCATGGAGCGGGGTGCGCCATTTGCGAGCGCACATACATTCTTCCAGACCGGTCCTTTTAGGCCTCGCAATTTGGCCCAAGGGTTTGAAAACGTAGTCTTTGCTGGCTCAGGGACTCAGCCAGGAGTTGGAGTTCCAATGGTCTTAATCTCTGGACGTCTTGCGGCTGAACGAATTGTGGGATCTACGAAGTAACATGGACGAGTTGTCGGCTGCTGGAATCGTTGATCCACAATTGCGTGCTTCTTATGAAGAGTGCAAACGACTGAACTCATTACATGGAAAAACTTACTATTTAGCAACACTTCTTCTTCCCAAATCCAAGCGTCCTCATGTTCACGCACTCTATGGATTTGCACGTTACGCAGATGAGATTGTTGATGACTTGGAATCCACGCTTTCAATTAAGCAAAAAACTGAGGCACTCAAAATATGGGGAGATACCGTACTGAAAGATATTAAGCGAGGCAGCAGCAAGGATCATGTGGGGCGAGCGCTAGTGAATACCGTTCACAGTTTTCATATCCCCCTACAGTACTTTGAAGCATTCCTGCATTCGATGACCATGGATTTATCTGTAAGTACATATCAAACCTTTGATGACCTTATGGAATATGTCTATGGAAGCGCAGCTGTCATCGGCCTCGAGATGGTTCCCATCTTAGGAGCAACCGATCCAGATGCCTATGTGTCGGCGCAGAAATTAGGAATTGCATTTCAATTAGCAAATTTTATTCGTGATGTTGGAGAAGATTTAGATCGTGGTCGAATTTATCTGCCAATAGAGGAGCTTGCGGCTTATGGCGTTACACCCGAGATGCTTTATGAACGGAAATCAACACCGGCTATCAAGGAGGCTCTGAAATTTCAAATTGCGCGAGTGCGGAACTTACAAAGGGAAGCGGCAGCTGGAATCCTGCTATTAGATCGCGACAGCCAGCCCTGCATCAACGCGGCTTCCGAGCTCTACTGCGGAATAGTCGATGAAGTTGAAAAAATCGACTTTGATGTTTTCAATAAACGCGCTACCACGTCAACATATAGAAGGTTGCGAGTAGCCCTTCCCGCCTACCTCAAGGCGAAGCAGGCGCGTCAACCCAACGCACGCTAGACTTTACGCAACGGGAGCTTCTCCAGTGGCTGAGAGGACCTAATCGTCAGGTCGACCGTATGACCAGTTCGGTAATGCGAACTGTGGAGGTTTAATTATGCATTCGTTACATCATTTAGTGATGACTGTGGCATTTACTGCTTGGGATTATCACCTAACCTACCTAGAACTCTTCGCCTTCATCACTTCAGTAATCGGCGTTGCACATGGATTTTTGGACCTCGAATAACTTGGCCCTGGTGGAACATTGGTAGCATTTTCTACGCTGGTTTGTTCTTTGAGCAAAGGTATTTTGCCAGCGCCCTCTTGCCATTTGTCTTTGTCGCTGCTGGGACTTGGGGATGGTTTGGATGGGGACCAAAGGGTGCAAAGGGGGCACAACTCTCTTTTAAAACCAATATCTATTGGCTAGCTGGCTACTTGATCGCATGGTTCTCGCTCTATCCACTTCTTGTACATATTGGTGTCGACGCCTCACTGACTGATGCATTTGGATTCGTTGGGAGTTGCATCGCGCAGGTTCTCATGTGTTTAGAGAGATACGAAGCGTGGCCGCTCTGGTTTGTCGTCGATGGGGTTGATACCTTCCAATTTTGGCATGGCAAGTCCTATCTCACGGCAATTTTTTACTTTATATTCGTTCTCCTTGCAATAGGCGGATGGAAGAGATGGCTTCGTGTGGCAAATGAATCAAAGAGCAAAGTAAACCAATCGGTCTCATACATTGAAGGTTAAGAATGATCATTTCTATAGATGGAGTAGCTGGTGCTGGTAAGACCACGCTCGCCAAATTTATCTTCGAAGAGTTTTCTTCACGAAGTACCGTTTTTATCATTCATATGGATGACCTGTATGAGGGTTGGCGGCATTCATTAGGCCCCACACTCTCTGAAAAACTAAAGAATATTGCACAAGCGCACAATTCTGGTGAGGCCATTTCAATCTCTGCATATGATTGGGATAACTCTCGACCAGGATCAAACTTTACGGTCCCAAATGTGGAAACACTGATCATAGAAGGAGTTGGGTCGGGACAGAGAGCCATCCGAGAATTTGTTGATACTAAGATTTGGATTGAATTAGAACCAATTGTTGGATTGCGCAGGGTCTTGCAACGAGACGGCGAGCAGATCGAAAGTGAGATGTTGCTTTTTCTCCAGGAACAGGCGCGCCACTTTATGGAAGAAGGTACGCGCGAAGCCGCTGATTTCCACCTGAATGGCCTCAATTAGCCTCTAAGATTTAAGCGTGCCAGATCTCTCCGGGGAAGTCATCGATAATCGCTATGAGCTGATTTCCGTCATCGCCTCAGGCGGTATGGCCTCCATCTACAAAGCTACGGACCTGCGCTTGGACCGACTTGTGGCTGTCAAGATTATGCATCCCCATCTCGCTAATGATGAAGAATTCGTCCTGCGCTTTATCCGTGAGGCCAAAGCTATCGCCGCGCTCTCTCATCCCAATATCGTCTCTATTCAGGACCAAGGATGGAATGAAGGCGGGACTCCAGCCGTCTTCATCGTGATGGAATATGTGGACGGATTTACCCTGCACGACCTGCTCCTTCAAAAAGGTTACCTTGCACCCGAGGAGTTGCTGCACTACCTAATACCAGTCGTCAGCGCATTGGCTCAAGCTCATTCCCTAGGAATTAATCATCGAGATCTGAAGCCCGAAAATATTTTGATCTCTAAAGACGGGCGAATAAAGATTGCTGACTTTGGGCTAGCACGGGGTGGACTCCTCGGAAGCACAATGACCGTAAACTCAAGCGTCGTCCTTGGAAGCGTTTCTTACCTCTCCCCTGAGCAAGTTCAACGCGGCATCTCCGACTCTCGCAGCGACATTTATTCTCTCGGGATTATGTTCTTTGAGTTACTTACAGGTCGCAAGCCATTCACCGGAGATACTCCCATCCAGATCGCTTTTAAACATGTGAACGAACGAGTAGCCGCGCCTTCAACGGTTCGATCCAGCATTCCCATGGAGTTCGACACTTTAGTCTTGCAAGCAACCTCACCAAACCCCGATGATCGCCAACGAAGTGGTGTCGAATTACTTGAACAATTACAAACGCTTCAAGTAAAACTTAACCCGATACACTCTCAACTGAGCCTGGATCTGGATCTGCCACTACTACTCCCGTCACCAAAAGCAGTACGCTCAAGAGAGCAAGTTAGGGTCGGAAATTCACTCATACATAAAGTTAAGAGTTTTACTGAGCCTTTGACGCTCAAAAGAAACCAAGAACAACTAAATTCCCAAGGGAAGCAAAAATTATCGGGAGATACGAAAAAGGAGCCCTCAATTAGCCACAGCACAGCCATCAGGCGCCGAACCTCTAAAAGAGTGAAACGAAATCGGGTTATCGCCTCCCTGATTTTGTTTCTCATTCTCTTTGCTGGCTTTTATGAGTTTATTTTGCCACTTGGCAGTGGGGTAACAATTCCTTCGGTTGCGGGCGTTTCTCAAGCAGAAGCTATTAGTTCGTTATCAACTTTGGGTATAAAAACTGTCGTAGCGCTAAAGGAATATAATTCGAGCGTTCCGGCGGGTTATGTAATTTCCTCCGAGCCAGGTGGCGGTGCTCACCTTAAAAAGGGCGGGACAGTAGCTCTCACAATTTCTAAAGGGGTCCAAGTGCTCCCTCCTCCAACTCTCCCGTCGCAACCAACACCAACGACATCTTTAACGAGCGCAAAAGCACCCGTATCCATTTCGTCTTATGTGGGCCTTACCAGCGACCAAGCGCAAAGTGAACTCACCGCGGCCGGACTTGTTGTAAATCAAAACTTTTCTTATAGCGACACGGTTGCAACTGGTACCGTAATTTCGCAAGTACCCGATGGTTCCGCACCAGTACCTTCAGGTTCAACAATTACGATTGTGGTTTCCGAAGGTCCCGCGACTGTTTATGTTCCCAATGTTTACTCGCTCTCACGCAGCGCGGCAACCTCGCAATTAGAAAATCTGCAGCTCAAAGTCATAGTGCGAAAAATAGGCAATGGGAAGTTGGTTACTAATATCTCTCCCAAAGTCGGGAGCAAGGTTAAGCGAGGTTCAACCGTTGTTATCACGCTCGGGTAGGCTCTTCCAATGAGTTCAGTTACCTCTCTACCTGCTTCCTCAACGACCACATCTTCGTGGCCTCGTATCGGCGCCCATACGCCAACGTCAGGCGGAATGGCAAAGCGTTCTATCGAGTATGCGCTGACAACTCAGGCAGAGGCAATTCAAGTCTTTGCATCTAACCCGCGCGGATGGGCAATGCCAGATGCAAATGTGCAAGCAGATAGTTCTTTTCGAGATCGAGCCGCTGAATTGGATATTTACACATATGTCCATGCGCCATTTTTAATCAACTTGGGATCCCCTACCCAAGGGACGTATGAGAATTCATTGGCATCAACTGCGTATTCTCTTAAACGTGCTCGAGATATAGGAGCGCTGGGGACTGTGATCCATACTGGATCTGCAGTAGATGAAAAACATGTACCAACTGCGTGGAAGCAGATTAAAAAAGGGATGATGCCAATCTTAAATAAACTCAAGGAAGATGATCCTTGGCTATTACTGGAACCAACCGCAGGACAAGGACAGTCTCTGGTGAAAAAATTAGATGACTTGCTGATGTATTTTGAAGCGATGGAATGGCATCCAAAAGTTGGAGTATGCCTTGATACCTGCCACGTCTTTGCAGCTGGTCATGACATCTCCAAGGTAGGAGGAATGACAGAGACTCTTGACCTCCTCGTCTCTCTCGTCGGAATCGAACGAATAAAATTGATTCACACCAATGACTCAATGGATGTATGCGGTGCCTTGAAAGATCGCCATCAAAATTTAGGAGTAGGTGAAATTGGCCTTAAAGCTTTTGAGGAATTAATTGCTCATCCAGCAGTCCAGAACGCTCCTCTAATCTTAGAAACCCCTGGACAGGAGCCAGAGCATGGGGGCGAGATTGCCCTATTAAAGAAAATGAGAAAAAAGCGCAAGTGATTTATGAATTTTAAGGAACACAAATCGATCCCAACTATTCTCCTCCTCTCAGTTGCACTTATTTGGGGTAGCACCTTTGCCATCATGAAAGATTCACTTACTCGAATCGATGTAAATTCTTTTCTAGGCTGGAGATTTCTTTTAGCAGCGCTCATCATGGTAATCCTTCGACCTCAATCTCTGCGACACATCACACCAGATTTCTTACTCAAAGGTGTCTGCTTAGGATTACTTCTTGGTGGAGGTTATATATTCCAAACTTTCGGATTAACTCTTACAACCGTTGCTAAGACCGGATTTATTACCGGCCTGTACGCCATCTTCACTCCCCTTATTGCGGCAGCTCTCTTTAAACATCATATTTCTAAGCTGCAATGGATCGCTGTTGCTTTAGCCACGATTGGCATGGGAGTCCTCTCTCTCAAAGGATTGAGTATTGGATTAGGCGAATTTCTCGTACTTATTTCAGCTCTA
>JAYTQV010000021.1:0-10499 GCA_043746515.1 Actinomycetes bacterium
TCTTCTTGAGCGTCAGTGACTTTCCGGTAGGTCGTTTCGATCCAGTAAAAGTTGTTCTGCGGGCAAATGTTTTAGGGACCAGTGGTGTTGCCATTGAAAACGAACTTCTTAAATTTGGAATCCGAGTTGAGATGGCAGATAACGACACCATGGTCTTTCTGGCAACTCTCGCCGATGATGCCATGGACTTTGACTTGCTCGGAGATCGGCTGATTCCCATCCTTAAGCGTTTGCAATCGCAGCCGCGGGAGTCCGCTACCGCTCTAAGCTGGTCGGTGGTGCCACTTGTTGGAACCTCCATGCGCACCGCTTACTTTGCACATACCGAGATGGTGGCGGCAGAGAAAGCGGTGGGGCGAATCAGTGCTGATTTAATCGCGCCTTATCCACCAGGTGTGGCAGTAGTTGCACCAGGTGAGATCTTGACTGAGCAGATTTTGCACGGACTGGCTGCCTCCAAGGCGGCTGGCGTGCGGATCGCTTACGCGACGGATTCGAGTCTGGCTACCTATCGCGTTACTTTATAAAAAATCTATAAAATAACTTAGCAGGCTCATTAACTTGCAAACTACTTAATCGCCGCAAGTATCTTGGTCGCATCCGCAATTGGATCATCACTTATCTCCACCTCAAGATTCGCTAATTCTCGATAGAGCGGATCCCGCCGTTCAAATCGCGCTTTAATTATCTCCTCCGCGCCGGAGGAAAGCGCCTGTCTTCCCACTCCAGTCTCACCCGTATTTACGAGGAGTGATGCCAGGGGACGGTATAAATAAATTGTAAAAAATGGTTGTATGAGCACGATATTTTCAGGATTATCCACGACCGATCCAGCAACGCCAGCTATCCAAGGCGCTGATCTACGCGACAGGTTTAGCAGATACACATCTTCTAGGTGGTGGAGTTCATCAACCTCTATAGCGGAAAGTTCTTCAGGCGTCATTCGGGAAAGCAATGCGAGTTCGTCATCATTATCAAGATAGGGAGCCCTCAAATGACTGGCCAAAATATTGCCGATGGTAGTTTTACCTGCGCCCATAGCACCCATAAGAATTATTCGATCCGGTGTACTCACTAGCGGTTCTCTCTCTTAATAGAAATGAACTGTGGCGACCCAACGCCACAGTTCATTTCATTTATCCTTTTATTCGGTGCGAGACCGACTACTTAACGCCCCAGATCTTCTTGTAGATATTGCGATATCCATTTTTTGGATCCCATGATGTTGCAGTTCCAATATTTGCCTTGTTGACCAGGTGGGTAGCAGGAACATAACCAGTTGCTGGCGCACCACTAAATGCGCGGTTAAACTCGTCAATGATCTGCCATCCCTCTTGATTGAGAGGCTCTGGAACGGTAACAGACTGGAAGTGCCCCTGAGCGATACGTGAATATTCATCTGTGGAACCATCTCCAGCTCCCACGTTATGTGGGAAATCAGTCCCCTTCTTACCAGCAGCTTGTAGAGCTGCTGCCATTGGAGTTACATAAAGACTGCCGTTGATGGAGATTGACTGGGTCCACTTTTTACCGAACTTAGCAAGTAGCGCAGCAGTTTCAGTCTGCATACGTGTTGAAGTTTCATTTCCAATTGGAATATTGTCATATTTCAATAGTTTCATGGTGTTGCATTTAGCTAACTCAGCCACGATTTCATCGGACTTGCCTTTAGCAAAAGGAATCGAGAAGTCAGAAAATACAACTACCCCGCCCATGCCCTTTGAATCTGCGATGGCAAAATCAGAGGAAATGACTGATACATCTTTACGTAGAGTTGTTACGTTAGTAAAGAGACCAGCCGCAGGTTGTGGCCCTGCTGTTGCCTCTGCATGCCAACCAATAACTGGAATTTTGGCAGCTTGAGCAGCTTTGATTGCATCGGCAGTTGTTGCAGGATCAAATCCACCGACCACAATTCCATCAGCCTTAAGTGTGACTGCCTGGTTCATTGCCTGATCCATACCTTGCTGAGTTCCTTGACCATCTAGGACCTTAACAGTCCAGCCAATAGCCTTAGCAGCTTCAGCTACGCCAGCTTCAGAACCGGCAACTCCACCATTTGTCTGTGTTTGTGCGACGTAGTAAATGGTCTTGTGTGAACTTGCCTTTGGTCCGGTCTTTGGTCCGGTCCACGGAGCACTGGAGTTAGAGGCCAATTTAACGGCAGCGGTGGCCTTCGCAAGATATTTGCAAGCAGTAGCGGCGCTAGCCACTGGACTGCTAATAACGATTACTGAACTTGTCATAAGAGCAGCAATTCCAACCGCTGCAAATATGCCCTTTTTATTTCTGATCATTTTTCTCCTTTGACGTGGTTTCTTTATTTTCTAGACTTTTCCTGGAAGCGCTAGCTCCAGCTTTTAATCGACGACGTGCAGACCAACCTGCTAAGCCAACTGCAGCAAGCAAGGTGAGGCCGTTGAACAATGGAGTAACCCAGAAATCAGCACCTAGTTGCTGGATCCCTGAGACGCCAATAGCTAAAATCGCGACTGCAACAAGAGTTCCCAATGCATTCGGACGTCCTAATCGAATTGTTGTTGACCCTAGTAGCGCGCCAACAAATGCAGGGAGGAGGTATTCCGCACCTACAGATGGATTTCCCACCTGCTGTTGTGCCGCCAAAAGACACCCTGCAAAACCAGTGATGGTAGAAGCCGCTACAAAAGCCATGATGGTGTACTTACGTTTAGGTACACCAACGAGTTCGGCGGCGCGGCGGTTAGAACCAATTACATATAGCCCGCGACCTATCGGCAACAACTCTAAAACTAACGCCAAAATAATTGTTAAGGCAATGATGTAAAAAAATCCCATCGGCATACCAAAAATACGATTGTCAATAATTGCCACAAAACTATTTGGTAAACCTTTAAACGGCGGAACGATACGACCACCATGAGTAATCCAACCGCTCAGGGCCAAAAGAACGCTGCCTGTTCCTAGCGTGGCGATAAATGAATCTATCTGTGCAAATTCCACAAGTAATCCATTTATTAATCCCACCACCGCCATCATCACGATAGCTGCTAGGCAGATTACAATCCATGAGTAGTTTCGGTAGGCCAAAAACCACATTACAACGACGTGAGTGAGGCCAACTCCATAGCCCGTAGAAAGGTCGAAGTTTCCAGTAACAATTGGAATAGTCGCACCTAGCGCCAAAATAGCAGGGATAGTTGAAGCACTCAGCATCCCGCGCAAGTTGGAAATAGTCGGATAGGTGCTAGGTAAAACCACTGAGAAGAAAATGAAGAGAAGCACAAGCAAAATCGGTAAGCCCCACGTACCAAATTTGAGTGCCAGACTTGTTCCAGATTTCTTGGTGGACATCAGACCCCTATCGTCGCTTTGGAAGCATAAGTAACTAAGTTTTCAATTGTGATTTCATTTCGTGATAACTCTTTTACTATAGATCCCTCGGAAAAAACTAGTGCCCGATGAGCCATAAGGTTAACTTCTTCAAAATCGGTGGAGACAAGTAGGATCGAAAGCCCTGCTTTAGTCGCTCGTTCAATGAATTGATATATATCGGTCTTGGCACCGACATCTACGCCAGCAGTTGGCTCTTCCAAAATTATGACTGATCGTTGCATTGATAACCATCTAGCCAAAATGACTTTTTGCTGATTTCCACCGGAGAGAGTTGCGATTGAAAGTTCTGTTGTCCGAGGCTTTACATTAAATTCTTCATTGATTCGCGACATATCTGCTCGCTCTTTTTTATAGTTCAGTAGCGTATAAAACTTAGAACCTCGTGCTGGCAAATTTGGGTAGGAATTCTCGCGTACAGAAAGTGATGGAAAAATTCCCTCTTCTATGCGCGAACTAGTAATAAGTGAGATCCCTGCTTTAACAATGTCGCAGACAACCCCACCCACTTCTTTGCCTTTAAGAATGACTCTCCCGCTGTATTTCGGCAAAGCCCCAGCGATTGTTCTTCCGACCTCTCGCTGTCCTGCGCCATTAAGACCAATCAAACCCAGTACTTCTCCAGACTTTAATTCAAAACTGCAGCTTTGAAAATTTGGTCCGTAGAGTGCTTCTACCTGCAAAACGCCAGAGCCATGAGTGAATTCCCCTAATTCAAATGCTTTGGTCTCACGACCAACAATTGCCTTAACAAGATTTTGGGGATTAAATTCCGCGATCAGACCGTCTTCAATAAGTTTGCCATCGCGCAAAACAACCACCCGACCAGCAACTTTGAAAATCTCGTCAAGGCGATGTGACACGTAGACGATTGCCGTACCGTCATCACGCAAACGACGGAGAACTGAAAAGAGATTCTCGCAATCGCTAGCATGCAAACTTGCCGTGGGTTCATCGAGTACTAAAACGTCCGCTTGATTATAAAGAGCCCGCGCTATTGCAACGAGAGAACGATCGGCGCGCGAAAGCGAATTAATTTGGGCCGAAGGATTGATATGCGGCGCAACGTTACTTAACGCATCGTAAGCGCGTTTTCTAACAGCTCCCCAATCAATCAATCCCATTTTTCGGGGGTATCCACTGCCTAAAGCAACGGATTCTGCTACCGACATCCATTCAACTAATCCCAAATCTTGATGAATAAATGAAAAATTTATCTGCTCCAGTGGCTTTTGATTGGCACCAGTAATAGTTCCAGAATCCGGCAGGTATATTTTTGCTAAAATTTTGATGATCGTTGATTTTCCAGCACCATTGGCCCCAAGTAGCGCCAAGATTTCATGCGAGTTAATTGTGAGCGAGACCTGGTCCAGTGCTTGTGTTGCCCCAAATCGCTTGGAGAGGTTTTCAATTACTACCAGCGGTGCAAGGCGCACAAAAAAACCTCCAATTCGACCAATTCGACCAATTCGACTCGTATTACTTTTATTTCCCGACTAATCCCGAAGTCAACTAGTAGGTTGTCAAAGAGTTGCGTTCTGTCCACTTGGCTGAGCAAAGTTACCAAATTGTTATCTTGGTCTGGTTGTAATCCGTCTCGGAGAGGTAAGTGGATTTGAAAGGCCCTTGGTCAACGCCGTTAGGTCGGCGAGAATCGCTTGCTTGAATTCGCTGGTAAGCCGCTGTTTGATAAGAGTGGCAGAGACCGCTACCGCACTGGTGTCTCCCCTGAACCCGATGATCGACTTAGCAAAACAAACGACGCCTAGAGTGGCCTCTTCATCATCGGTGGCATACCCTCTCGCCCGAATCTCTTCCAAGTCTTGCGACAGTCCCTTGACTGTTGAGATTGAATTCTTAGTCAGCTTCACGAATGCAGCAGGCTTCTCCTCAAATCGCTCTTCAGCTTCTCCAGGGGGTAGCAAGGCCAAAAGCGCCTTGCCGGTTGCGGTACAAATTGCCGGAAATCGATCACCAATATTTGCGGTTAAACGAATCTGTTGACGCCCTTCATATTTGCCCAAGTAAATAACATCGGTTCCATCCAGTACCGCTATCCGAGAAGATTCGCGAGAGAGAATCGGCAAACTAGCGCACATGTCGTAATACTCACGCAGGGCATCAACGGTTGATAAATAGTGTCCGCCCAGCTCTACCAACTTCCGACCAAGTGCATATCCCTGGTCACGTCGAACCAGCATCCCGGCTGATTCAAGTTCAAGACAAATATTCGCGGTCGATGATTTTGGTAAACCCAGACGTCGGGCTATCTCATTGGAGCCCAGACTTTCACCGTTCTCTGCAATGACATCTAGCACTGAAATCGCGCGCGCCACCGCTGGCACCAAGTGACCACCATCTACATCTTCGATTTTCACAAGTAGTGTCCAACTCTCTGGACGCCACACAGCATCCTGCTAGGGTCTGACATTAGCAACGGCTTAAGTCGGTAACAATAGGGAGAGTCGCCATGACGGATTCTGATTTTCAAAACGGCCCCCACCTTTCTAGCGAGGAGTTTGATCAATTATTTGATCGTCTCAAGTCATGGGAAGACTATTCACCCGCAACTATCGAGCGCGGAGCGCTCAACCACATCACCACCGATTCGGTAAAAGCCGCAATTGCTACTGTGAAGAGTGGTCACGTGATCCACATGGCTCTTCCGTGGGCGACGGTAGCTGGGCCTGACAACGCGCGGCCTGCTTTGCATTACATGACCTCCTTGAGCGAGCCAGGGGATGACCAACCAACCTCTAATACAGATTTTATTGGAGTTGATTTTCACGGAAAATCTACAAGTCATATGGACGCGATGACACATATCGTTTATAAAGACACGCTATTTGGCGGTAAAAATACTTTCGAGATGGTCGACTCTCGTGGTTCGCGTTGGTCAACAATCGACAAACTTGGGCCGGTCGTTACCCGTGGCGTGTTACTTGATGCCGCTCGCTTTAAAGGAGCGGATTGGTTAGAACCAGGAACAGCCGTACTCGCCTCAGATGTACTCGCAATGGAAAAGCAATACGGAATCACTATTGGTGCCGGTGATTGCATACTGCTTCGCAGCGGTCATTTCGCTAGGAGAGCCAAACTTGGAGTGTGGAATCCAGATAATCTCTCTGCAGGATTTCACGTTGACGTTATGGAACTCTTCAAAGAGCGAAAAGTATCCATGATCGGTGGAGATGGGGACTCTGATGTTCGCCCATCACCTGTGGCTGGCGTGAGTTCTCCTATTCACGTGCTGGCTCTACCTGGACTGGGTATTCCCTTACTCGATAATCTGCATTTAGAGGCTCTCGGCGAAGCGTGTGCCGCTGAAGGGCGGAATGAATTTTTAATCACAATTGCGCCGCTCAATGTTGTGGGTGGTACAGGTTCTCCAGTAAATCCGATCGCGGTTCTCTAATGCCGTTTAGTGTTGGCCTCTCTAGCGAACTGAGTAACGGCAAGGGTGGTTTCTCTTGGGGGGAGATTGCGATCGAAACCTTGCAGCCTCTTGACTGGAAATTCTTACAACCAGTCGCTGAAAATTTTACTCCTGAGTCCGTTCTAGGTTTTGATGGGGTGGCGTTTACTGGTCCCGGCGTTATCCCTGGAAGCTTCGCAGCGCCTGCAGATTCTCCACTCATCATCTCGCGATTTGGAGTTGGTTATGACAATATCGACCTTGAGGAGTGCACACGTGCCGGAGTAGCACTGACGATTACGTCAGATGCGTCGAAAAAACCAGTAGCAACTGCTGCATTGACATTGTTGTTAGCAACCATGCATCGATTAGGCGCAAAACAGCAACTAGCCAAAGCCAACGGATGGGATCGACGAATTCAAGGGCTAGGACAGGGCCTTACTGGAAAAATTGTTGGCACGATTGGGCTGGGTAATATCGCAACAGAATTTTTCCGACTCGTTGAGCCCTTTGATGTAAAAAAAATTGCTGTCGATCCGTGGAAAACCCAGACAGAAGCCGATCAATTCGATGTGACTTTATTAGATCTGAACACCTTAATGTCTCAAGCAGACGTAGTTGTTATCTTGGCAACTTTGACACCAGAGACGCACCACTTGATAAATGCCGCAAATCTTGCACTCATGAAATCCAACGCATTTCTTATCAATATGTCGCGAGGCCCAATCGTGGATGAGGCAGCCCTCATCGCAGCCCTCCAAAATGGCACAATTGCTGGGGCGGGGCTCGATGTCTTCGAAACTGAACCGCCTTCGTTTGATAACCCACTTCTTACCTTGGAAAATGTTGTTGCTACACCTCATAATCTTGCTTGGACTGATGAACTTGCACTAGGCATGGGTCGCAGCGCCTTTAACGCAATTTCAATGATGAGCCAGGGAAAGATCCCTCCTTTTGTTGTGAATAAAAAGGTTTTAGAAAGTCCGCAATTTATTAAAAAGTTAGCGCGATTCAAATGACTGACCGCAATTCACGCGTTGCAATAATAGGCTTGGGAGCAATGGGATTGCCGATAGCAATCAACATGGCTAAGGCAGGCGTCATAACCCAAGCATGGAATCGATCCTCAGAATCTCGCGAAAAAGCCGCCGCTGCTGGAGTCACGACTGTAGAGAATCTCAAAGACGTTGATGCCAAGTTCATTTTTACAATCCTTCCAGACCTCAAACAAGTTGAAGAAGTTCTAGCAGCCGGATTGCGAAGTGCGCTAAAGCCTCACGATGTACTTATAGTCATGGGAACCGTCTCCCCTGGGGGTGTTAAAAAATTAGGTGAAGACTTAGCAGTCAGCGACATTGAAGTGCTTGATGCCCCAGTCAGTGGGGGAATTGAAGGCGCAGCAGCAGCAACTCTGTCAATCATGGTCGGTGGAAAACCTGAAGTCTTACAAGAAGTTATGCCTTACTTTGAGAAAATTGGCAAAACAGTCCGTCTACTTGGTCCCTTAGGTTCTGGTGAGATGGCAAAAGCCTGCAATCAAATTATTGTTGCTATTACCCTTGCAGGAATAGCAGAGGCAATAACTTTGGGACGAAAAGCTGGTCTTGATACTTCAGTACTGCTGGATCTCTTGATCGGTGGATATGCAAATTCAACCTTGTTAAGCACCAAGCGTGAACGGATCGAAAGTAAAAACTATGAGCGCGGAGGCAGTGCCCACTACCAATTGAAGGATCTGCGCATCGCCTTAGAGGCGGGTCTAGAAAACGGAGTAGCGCTACCAGTAACTACAGAGGTAGCGAATCTTTTTGCAGCACTGGTTGCGGCAGGTGAGGGCGAACTCGACCATAGCGCAATTTTCAATGAGATTGAGCGCCGTAGTCGATAAGCACTGCCAACGTTGTGAAAACGCTCAACATTTTAGGAGTTTAAGAAATCTCCTATTTTTAATAATACCTTTCCAGATCTCTGAGAATCTTTTGCCATATTAAATGCCGTCTCATAATCATTGAATGCAAATTCATGAGTTATCACTTGCTCTACCCATGGATTATTTTCTAACGCGGTGAGGGCCTCCTCGATCTCTGTATTAAATCTAAATGCACCTCGAAGTTGTATCTCTTTAGAAACCAACGGAGCAATAACTATCTCTTGCTTACCCGCCGCTAACATTCCTACCTGAACAACAACTCCACCCCGAACAACCGCTGCAAGGGCTGTAGAGAGTGAAGGCGCCACTCCTGCGCATTCAAACACCACATCGTAAGTATTTTCTTGAATTTCATCCACGCCAACTTGTAACGTGTTGTGAACTCCTAAGGAAGTTGCGCGATCAAGTGCTGCGGTGCTCAAATCGGTAGCCGTTACTTGACTAGCGCCAGTAATAATTGCGGCGGCGGCCGTAAGTAAACCTATTGGGCCAGATCCACTGACTAATACATTCTTGCCTCTTACTCCACCTGCAATGTTTATGGCATGAAATGAGACCGCCAGCGGTTCCGCCAATGCCGCACCTCGCAAACTCACTCCGGCTGGTATTTTTCGAACCATTGACCGCTCGACAATCAGATATTCCGAAGCTGCACCTTGGGTGTGTGGCCAGGTTGAGGCACTACCAAGATAACTCCCCTGTGGCCACAAGTGAGGTCGATCTATGATTGACGGCTCGGATTTGCCGAAGGTGGCGGGATGTATAGTCACTGGAGTTCCAACTGCAATTTCATTGAGTGGGTCAAAATCTACAGTTGCAGATAATTCATGTCCTGGAACTAGCGCTTCTTTCACTACAAATGCTCCATTGGCGCCTTCGAAGTAATAGTGGAGATCAGAGCCACAGATACCTACGTAGGCAACTTTAATCCGAACTTGATTTTCATTCGGTTTCGGAATCTCAACATCAACAATTTCTGTATCGAGCTTGCCAAGTATTCGAAGTGATTTCACGGTTAAATCTTAACGATCTTTGCTACATTTATCGTTAATGGAAAATCTAAGTATTGATACCGCACCATCCAACCTGTTGGTTTGCAACACACCGCCAAAAAACGGGATAGTGCATATCGGTATGGGCAATTTTCACCGAGCTCATCTAGCCGTCTATACAGCTAATGCGGTAGCCCAAAGCGGAGGTGATTGGGGCATCATCGGATACTCTTTCAAAAGTCGAAAAATCGTTGATGCCGTAAAAATGCAAGATAATCTTTATAGTGTTCTCACAATTGACCCCAATGATGAGTCGGCAATTATCCCAGCTATCCACACTTCGTTATATGCGGGTCGTGACGAATGTATTTTCGTAATTGCTGCTATTGCAGATGCTGATATTAAAATCATTTCCCTCACCGTCACAGAGTCGGGATATTTACTATCACAAGCAAACGGTGGACTAGATCTCACTAACATCCTCATCAAATCTGACCTTCTTGAAAATGAAACTCCGCAAACTATGCCTGGTCTCATTGTGCGAGGCTTGTTACGGAGATTTCTAGCAGGGGAGCAGCCACTGACTATTTTGAGCTGTGATAATTTGAATTCGAATGGTGAAAAGACGAAGCGGGTAGTTATGGATTTTGCTCAAGCGCTGGCTCACGTTCCAGAAGGCTTTCTTAACTATTTATCCAACGCGATAACGTATCCAAATTCCATGGTAGATCGAATCGTTCCAAATACCGAAGAACACCATCTGCGCGAGGCCCAAAAGCGATTAGGGGTG
>JAYTQV010000022.1:0-7025 GCA_043746515.1 Actinomycetes bacterium
TGGTGCTAGCGAAGTGGCAGTTACTTACAACGGGAAACCATTAACTGGGGCTCTTGCAGGAAGTGATGTCGTCAATGGAATTATCAAAGTGGATTCTGACCGCCTGTACAACATCTTTGATAGCGGAGCCAATCTTTCGAATGGAACGCTGCAATTCACCTTCTTGCATAATGGAGTTCAGGCTTTTACCTTCACCTTTGGCTAGGACTTCAGGCTTCTGAAGTAGACTGCTCGCATGCACAAAGCGCTGCTCCTCGCTGCTTTTACTTCGGTAGCGACTGCGCTTGGCGGATTCCTGGCGGTCAAGGTGCGCGATCGTACGCACATTATTCTGGGGCTAGCTGCCGGATTAATGTTGGGATTGGTTTTCTTTGATTTGATCCCTTCGGTTTTTGAGACCAATATTTCGAATTTCTGGGGTGTTCGTTCCGTTGGTTTGGCAATCGTTATGGGATTTCTCGTCTTGCATTTCTCTGAGAGATTATTTGCAACTCATGAACCGATCGATTCTCATCACGATGACGATCACCACCACTATGCCGGAAGACTCGCCGCATTTGCAATGGCAGGTCACGTCTTCGCTGATGGACTGGGTGTAGGAGCGGCATTCAAAGTTTCAAGTTCATTGGGTCTCGCTGTATTTGCCGCAATTATGGTTCATGCCTTTAGCGATGGGCTCAATACCGTAACCTTTTTGATCAAAGAGAAAATGTGGACCAAAAAAGCTCGAGGCCTTTTGATCATCGACGCTCTAGGAAGAATCGGCGGAGCAGCCGTAGGTTCCTATGTTGCTTTCGGGAGCAATTGGATAGCACTTTATCTGGCCTTATTTGCAGGGTTCGTTATCTATATTGCAACCTCACACATCTTGCCCGAAGCACATTCGAGGCACCCTTCCCGTTGGACCCTTGTTGCAACAATTGCTGGAGTATTAATCATGTGGGCAGTCGTTGCCGGGGGTGCCTAGTCTGGCTCCTCTTTTTTAAGGTTTACCCGTGTGAAGCGGTAAACTCCGTCTTCTTGCGACTCTTACGACCAGCAAGGTAACCGACAGCCAGCCGGAATACCGGATTAAAGGAGCACTAATGGCCGCAGATCGTTTGGAAACTATTGTTAGCCTCGCCAAAAGGCGTGGATTCGTTTATCCCTCCTCTGAAATTTACGGTGGCCTGCGCGCTGCGTGGGATTACGGTCCACTGGGAGTAGAACTTAAAAACAATGTGAAGCGCCAATGGTGGAAGTCCATGGTCCAAGGCCGCGAAGATGTCGTGGGATTGGATTCCTCTGTAATTTTAGCCCCAGAGGTATGGAAAGCATCTGGTCATATCGAAACGTTTTCTGACCCTCTTACTGAATGCACCGCGTGCCACAAGCGTTACCGTGCCGACCATTTAGAAGAGGCTTTTGAGGCGAAAAATAAGCGCAAGCCGGCTTCTTTTGACGAAATTGGCTGCCCTAACTGTGGCAACAAGGGACAGTTCACCGAGCCCAGGCAGTTCTCTGGTCTGCTCAAAACTTTTCTTGGAGCAGTCGAAGATGAGTCGGGACTTGCTTATCTGCGACCAGAGACTGCGCAAGGAATTTTTATAAATTTTGAAAACGTTGCTACTACTTCACGTAAGAAGCCTCCATTTGGAATTGGGCAGATCGGAAAATCTTTCCGAAATGAAATTACACCTGGAAACTTCATCTTCCGTACCCGCGAATTTGAACAGATGGAGATGGAATTCTTTGTAGTTCCTGGAACTGATGAAGAGTGGCACCAGTATTGGATCGATACTCGCCTCGCTTGGTATACCAACTTGGGAATCAATCCAGACCGCTTACGTTTGTTCGAGCATCCAAAAGAGAAGTTATCTCATTACTCCAAAAGAACCGTTGATATCGAGTATAAATTTGAATTTAATGGAACTGAGTGGGGAGAGCTCGAAGGAATCGCATCACGCACCGATTTCGATCTCAAGGCTCATAGCGCGGCATCGGGCAAAGATTTGTCGTGGTTTGATCAGGAGAAGAACGAACGTTGGACTCCTTTCGTTATCGAACCAGCCGCAGGTGTTGACCGTTGCACTCTTACATTCATGATGGATGCGTTTACTGAGGATGAGGCTCCTAATGCAAAAGGGGAGATGGAAAAGCGCGCTGTTATGAAGATTGATTATCGCTTGGCTCCGATCAAAGTTGCGGTTCTTCCGTTATCTCGAAATGCTGACCTCTCACCAAAGGCCCGTGATTTGGCTGCTGAATTGCGAAAGAATTGGTCAGTTGATTTCGACGATGCTGGTGCAATAGGTCGTCGATATCGTCGTCAAGATGAGATCGGTACCCCGTATTGCATCACAATTGATTTTGAAACTCTGGATGACAATGCGGTGACTATTCGCAATCGCGACACCATGGCGCAAGAGCGCATCGGTATCGATCAGGTACAGAGTTGGCTAGCGCCACGGCTCTTGGGAGCTTAATTTCGTGATCACCAAGGTTGCTCCGCTTCGTTTGCCCATCTCCAATGGGCAATTTACAAATAACGAAGTGATCTTGGATACGCCGGTGGTATTGGCTCCCATGGCTGGTATTACAAATTCGGCGTTTAGAACTCTCTGCCGTGAGCAGGGTGCGGGGCTATTCGTTTCCGAAATGGTGACAGCTCGCGCTCTGATTGAAAGGCACCCAGAGACCTTACGACTCATTACTCCAGGCATTGGTGAGACTCCTCGCTCAGTGCAGTTGTATGCGGTCGATCCCACCGTGGTTGGGCAGGCGGTTGATTTATTAGGTTCAGAAAATTTGGCAGATCATATTGACCTTAATTTCGGTTGCCCAGTTCCAAAAGTTACGCGGCGCGGGGGAGGAGCAGCTCTTCCCTATAAGCGCCGACTTTTTACCGAGATTGTTAAATTTTCAGTTGCCGCCGCGTCCCGATATGGAATTCCAGTTACAGTAAAGATGCGAATTGGAATCGATAGCGATCACCACACCTATCTCGATGCGGCGCGATCGGCAGCAGATCAAGGTGTCGCTTGGGTTGCACTCCACGCCCGTACAGCTGAACAAATGTATGAAGGTCATGCTGATTGGTCACGTATCGCAACTCTTGTTGATCATTTAGCTCCCACGGGAGTGCCCGTACTAGGCAACGGAGATATTTGGTCAGGCGCAGATGGAGTGCGGATGATGAATGAAACTGGTTGTGCTGGTGTTGTTGTTGGACGCGGTTGCCTAGGACGTCCTTGGCTTTTCGCGGATTTAGTTGCGGCCTTTAATGGAGAGGCAGCTCCTGAAAAGCCATCTCTCTCCGAAGTTCGCAAGGTTATTTTTCGCCATGGCGAACTTCTCGTTAATTTTTTTGAGAGTGAAGGTCGTGCCATGCGCGATCTACGAAAGCATATGGCTTGGTATCTCAAAGGATTTTCTGTGCCGCGAGAATTAAGAGCTGGATTTGGAATGGTCTCCTCGCTTGGCGAATTAGAACATCTTCTGGCTCAACTTGTGGATCAGCCTTATCCCGCCGAAATTGCGCAAGCGCCACGTGGTCGTCGCAGTCATTCTCGTGCAGTACATCTCCCTGACGGCTGGCTCAATGATCCAGATGAATATGCATCGATTGCAATCGATGATGCAGTTTCTGGTGGCTAAAGATGTTTCTCTTTAGAATATTTCGGCGAATTATTGCTGCCGCTATTTTGTTAACATTTGTCCTGCCGCTCTTTGTCGCTGGTGAAATTTGGTGGACTGCCCATCATCCTGTGGTCAAGCCCAGTTCGGTTATTGTGGTGCTCGGTGCTGCAGAAGATAATGGACTCCCAACCCCAATATTAAATGAGCGAATTACCCAAGCTCGTTTAGCGTACGAAGCAGGACTCGCTCCCTTGATCATCACGGTTGGTGGAGGTCAGAAGGGCGATCTCTTCACCGAAGCAACTGCGAGTCGCAACACTCTGATCAAAGAAAGTGTTCAGGGCTCGCGCGTAGTTGCTCTTCCTGTGGGAAAAGATACTTTAACGAGCACTATCGCCTACGTTAGCTATATGAAGGTTCACAATTTTACTAGCGTGATTCTGGCAACCGATCCGTACCACTGCTTTAGGGCAATGGCAGAGGCGCGCAATTTAGGTGTCCAAGCCACCTGTGCGCAGTCTCAAAACGGGCCAGGGTCCCTTAAATCCACGGGAGTCCGTTACATCTTCCGTGAAACAACCGCCTATTTGGCCTATGAAACAGTAGGACGATTTGGAATCCACCTGAGCGATCAAATTAAGAAATAGGCTAATCCCCCTATGGTCCTACGTGAAGCGCATGAGTCAGACGGTTACACCGAGAGTGATCGTGCTCGATTTCTCAGTGAACCCGCTAAACGTTTAGGTAGAACAGAATTTGCCCGCGACCGCGCCCGGATTATTCACTCATTTGCCCTGCGCCGCCTCGCCGCCAAGACTCAGGTCGCAGTGCCCTGGTTGACTGATTTTCCGCGCACCAGGCTCTCACACTCTTTGGAATGCGCTCAAGTGGGTCGTGAACTTGGAGAGACACTGGGTGCTGATCCAGACCTTATGGAAGGTGCTTGTTTAGCTCACGATATTGGCCACCCACCGTTTGGTCACAATGGTGAGGATGCGCTGAATGCGGTATCTACAGAATGCGGTGGCTTCGAGGGAAACGCGCAATCATTTCGCTTACTCGTTCGACTTGAGGCGAAAACGGTTGACGCGCTCGGAAAATCAATGGGGCTCAATCTCACACGCGCCTCTTTAGATGCAGCAACAAAATATCCGTGGCCGCGACAAGTGCAAATGAATGATCGTAAATTCGGAGTATATGACGATGATCAAGAGATTTTTAATTGGGTTCGAATTGGAGCACCAGCACGCAGACAGTCAATGGAAGCCCAGATTATGGATTGGTCTGATGATGTCGCTTATAGCGTGCATGATTTAGAGGATGCCCTTGTCACTGGGCATGTACAACTAGAGCGCCTCTCTGATGATGTGCAATCACTATTTGAGGTCGCAAAAGGTTCTTATATGACTGACATGACAGAGAACGAGGCAGAAGTTGCATTGAGTGCCCTGCAATCTCTTTCGTGCTGGCCCCAGAATTACGATGGATCACATCGTCACTTAGCACGCCTTAAAGACTTAGCGTCACAACTTGTCGGACGGTTTGCTCTCGCTGCTGAATTTGCGACTCGAGATCAATACGGTGATGGTCCACTCACTCGATACGAAGCTAATCTAGTTGTGCCTCGTGCACAGCGCATAGAAGTAGCGATTCTTAAGTCAATCGCTACTTATTATGTGATTAATGCCGCCGCGGCCCAAGAGCGTTATGCAGATCAACAAATCGTGATCAACGAGCTCGTAGAGATGGTTCTTGCGAGAGCTCCGGCCTCTCTCGAATCTTTCTTCTTGGATGACTGGGCTCTAGCGACTAATGAGTCAGAGCGTCTGCGCGTAGTAATTGATCAAGTCGCATCCCTGACCGATCCAGGTGCTTATGCTCTCCACGCGAAATTGACCAACGTAGAAAGTCTAGGATAGAGGCCATGGCTGGGCGGATCAAAGAAGAAGATGTTGCGTATGTGCGCGATCACAGCCCGATAGACGATGTCATTGGTGATTTTGTTCAGTTAAAAGGCGCTGGCGGAGGGCAGAAGAAAGGCCTCTGCCCATTTCACGATGAGAAGAGTCCCTCCTTTCATGTAACGCCATCTAAAGGGTACTTCCATTGCTTTGGGTGTGGAGTTGGAGGAGATGTCATTAACTTCCTCATGAAACTAGAGCACCTCACCTTTACTGAGACAGTAGAACGATTAGCCGAGCGAATCGGGTATCAACTTCAGTACGACCAATCTGGATCTACTCAGAGCAGTGGAATCAATCGTTCTCGATTGGTTGCAGCAAATACCGCCGCGGCTACTTTTTATCAGGAGCAACTTTCTTTGCCTGGACCTGCACAAGTCGGACGCGAATTCCTGACCAGGCGCGGGTTTGATAAGACGGCGGCTGAATCATTTGGAATTGGTTATGCGCCAGATGAGTGGGACGGACTTTATAAACATCTGAACCGAATTGGATACACGGATGCTGAACTTAATCTGGCTGGGCTGACTAAAGAGGGAAGCCGCGGCGGACTGATAGATCGTTTTAGGAATCGACTCCTCTGGCCGATCAAAGATATTTCTGGTGACATTGTGGGATTTGGCGCTCGTAAATTAGCGAGCGATGAGAAGGATCAAGGTCCAAAATATCTTAATACTGCCGAGACTCCGATCTATAAAAAATCCCAGATACTCTACGGCTTAGATTTTGCGAAGAAAGAAATTGCAAAAAAACGCCAAGTTGTAATCGTTGAGGGATATACAGACGTGATGGCAGCTCATTTAGCTGGGATCACGACTGCCGTTGCAACCTGTGGAACTGCATTTGGTGATGATCACATTCGAATTATCCGCAGGCTATTGATGGATGATGATGCATTCAGGGGAGAAGTAATTTTTACCTTTGATGGTGATGCCGCCGGTCAAAACGCAGCGCTCAAAGCATTTGATGATGATCAGAAATTTGTGGCTCAGACCTTCGTTGCTGTTGAGCCGTCTGGGATGGATCCCTGCGAATTACGACAATCAGGTGGCGACATCGCGGTCCGCGATTTGATATCACGGCGAGTCCCTCTCTTTGAATTTGCAATACGTAGCGTGATTAAGCGCTATGACGTTACGGCCGCCGAAGGACGGGTCAGTGCACTCAATCAAGTCGCCCCACTCGTGGGAAGGATTCGGGATTCATCCTTGCGTCCTGAGTATGTGCGGCTTGTTGCAGGGTGGCTGGGCATGGAGGTTGACACAGTATTTTCGGCGGTCAAACGCGTGGCGGGCAAGAGTGATGCTCCTCTTCCAGATCGACCTCCGATGGCAGCGAATCTTTCAGATCCACTGTTGTCGCTTGAACGCGAAGTCCTCAAATCGAAATTGCAAGTACATGATTTGGCTTTGAACTGGGAATTGATTGAGAGTAATGCCTTTTCTT
>JAYTQV010000023.1:0-37959 GCA_043746515.1 Actinomycetes bacterium
GTCAAGAAAAATTCTGACTTGATTGGCCGCTTCGTTCTCATCGGTATCTCGGCCCCACGTCATGGTGCCTAGCCCGAGACGCGAAACTTGTAATCCAGATCGACCGAGAGTGCGCATCTCCATAAGGTGACCTTAGCAACTCACGAGCAGAATTCTCGGTAACCTAAGGACATGGCCAAATCAACATCGTGCGAAGTATTTTTGGTGAGGCATGCGCACTCCAGCGCTAATCTCAAAGGGATATTGGCTGGTCGAGATAATAGAGTCGCCCTTTCCGATAGGGGTAAAAAAGAGGCAGAGGAATTGGGAAATTACCTTTCGAGTATCTCCTTTGATGAGATTCATGTCTCTCCTCTCAAGCGGTGCAATGAGACCATTAACCCTTACTTAGCTCAATCTGGTACTTCCGCTAACTCAAATGAGCAAATGATTGAGATGGATTATGGAAAGTGGTCCGGCAAGACTCTGGAGGTTCTCTCTAAAACAGAACTGTGGAAATCTATTCAAAGTCGTCCCAGTACGGTGAGATTCCCTGGGGGTGAGAGTTTCTCTGAGATGTCATTACGTGTAAATCAGGCGGTAATGGATGCAGCAGTCGGTAGGAAGCGAATTCTTGTTGTATCGCACGGGGATGTAATCAAATCCATCATTGCTTTTCATTTGGGTCTCACGCTTGATCTCTTTCAAAGAATTCACATCGATCCCGCCTCCGTCTCCATAATTCAACTTCCTAGTTCCCAGATAATCCAAGTAAATTCCACCTCTCACCTCTCTCGTATTTCAAAGCCTTCACGGCGCGCTGGAAAAGAGGCAGGTACTCGTGACAAATTTACCTTAGGCGGAGGAGCAGGAGTGAAATGAGTAGGTTTGTATATCGACACGATTCTGTTCTTCGGTGCAAAATTGGAACAGTGGGCCTACCCGGTGAACGACAATTTTTTTTGCAGGTGATTTCATCACAAGAGTCTACGTGTGTAGCTATTGAAAAAACGCAGGCTATTGCTCTATCTGAGCGCTTGCGAGTAATGATTCGTGAACTGCGCCGCAACCAACTTGCTAGTCTAGATGAGTTGAATGTCGTGAGTGAACGAGATGACGCAACTCTCGAATTTCCCATCACAGAAGATTTTCGCGTGGGAGTAATTGGTATTAGTTGGGATCAAAATGAACAGCGGATACTGGTTGAAGCCCAAGCTATTGGCGATGAAAGCCTCATAGAATTATTGGATGAGGATGAAGCACTTCTCATAGAGGATGCCCCTGATTTATTGAGTTTCAAATTGCGAATTCATCAAGCTAGATCATTCTGTGATGGTGCAGATGCAGTAGTGGCCGCTGGACGACTTCCTTGCCCCTTCTGTGGGTTACCTGTTGATGCCGCCGGACATCTATGCCCCCGCGCCAATGGATATAGACGTTGAAGGTAACACTTAGGACGGAAGCGATTGATCGCGGAGAACTGGAAGTCGAAGGTCGTTTTGTAGATGCTTCCAACGCTACCTTGTTTGCCCATTGTCTATATGAGGGCTTAAGTATTCCAGTTATCTACAAACCGATTGCGGGAGAACGCCCGTTGTGGGATTTCCCTGATGGAAATTTAGCTCAGCGTGAACGAGCCACTTACCTCTTGAGCGAGGAATTGGGGTTAGATCTTGTGCCGTACACCATTGTCCGAGAAGGTCCATTTGGGCTAGGTATGGTTCAAGAATGGATAGAGATCAGTGAAGAGATTGATGTGATTGCTGTGGCCCAGAGCAAGAACAGCAGAATTCGCTTGATGGCGCTATTTGATGCAATTATTAATAATACTGATCGCAAGTATGGTCACATTTTGCCAATCACAGAGGAGCAGATTTTTGGTTGTGATCATGGGGTGACTTTTCATGTAGATCCCAAATTGAGAACAGTTTTGTGGCAATTTGCAGGTGAGCCGTTCACGATCCTGGAGATGCAGACACTCACACAGGTACTTAAGGTCGCCCAACTTCGACTCCGAGATCTGATTTCTCCCGCTGAAATGGATGCGCTTTTGTTGCGCGTTAGAGCGCTTATGGTTGCGGGATCATTCCCTTTTCCGAGTGAGGATTGGCCGTCAATACCGTGGCCTCCTTTTTAGCTTTTTAGGTACCCTTATCCTTCTATGGATATTCTGAATCTGCCTTGGCCAAACACGGTAATCCCTTCAGTGGAACACCGTATTCCTGATCTGCACCTTCGAAGTTCTTCTGGGGAGTTAACCATCCCATCCGGTAGCACCCAGAGAATGTACGTTTGTGGAATCACCCCATACGATGCAACTCACCTCGGACACGCTGCTACATATCTAACTTTTGATCTGATTAATAGATACACGCGCCTGAGTGGCGGCTCCATGCATTTTGTTGAGAATGTTACAGATATCGATGAACCTTTATTAGAGCGAGCCGCTCGTGACGGGTCTGATTGGGAGGTTCTTGCGCAACGGGAGACTGATCTTTTCGCCTCAGATATGAGTGCATTACGCATATCGCCGCCAGAATGGTTCGTTCCTGCTACGCAAGCGATGGATCTCGTCGATCTTGCCATTTCAGCGATGCAAGAACGCGGATATGTTTATGAGGTCGAAAACGACCTCTACTTCCGTGTCTCCTCATTTTTAGGAGATCTGCCTTACTCTCTCGAGCGTTGTCTAGAGATTTTTGGTGAACGTGGGGGAGATCCTGAACGCATCGGAAAGGAACATCCATTAGATCCTATATTGTGGAGTGCGAATAAGGATGGCGAACCTGGTTGGGCGTCAACGCATGGATTTGGGCGACCTGGGTGGCATATTGAATGTGCCGTAATAAGTTTGCGATATCTCGTGGGTCCAGAATTTATCAAGGGTGATTCCACTCGGAGTTCGCTGATCGACATTCAGGGCGGCGGAAGTGATCTCATCCACCCACATCACTTTATGTCAGCTGCGCAGGTTAAGGCGATCACAGGACAAACATTTGCTCGGGGATATGTTCACACCGGTATGGTCGGACTCGATGGTGAAAAAATGAGTAAAAGTAAGGGCAATCTCGTCTTTGTGTCCACATTGCTCAAAGAGGGAGTCGATCCTGTTGTTATTCGTTTCGCACTCCTACAAGATCATTATGCGAGCGATCGAATGTGGTCCGTTGAAAGACTCATTGCCGCAACTGCACAAGTTGCCGCCATACGTTGCGCCTTATCTCGACAAGAAGTGGCTCCAACTTCATCTGTAGTTAATGCCCTCATCCAGGCGCTAGCAAATAATCTAGATACTCCAGCAGTCATGCGCATTATTTCCGAGTGGGTAGACAACACAGATAGAGGCTCTATCGGTGGATCTACGGGGGAGATAGCGCGTTTTCTTGATGGCGCTCTTGGTTTAGCCTTCTAGGTTAAACTCGGCTCCTCATGTCTCTTAACTCTCCCATACCGAAGAAAATGCCATCTCTTTTACGCATGGCTTTAGATTCTAGAACCGTAATTGCGGATGGGGCGATGGGAACTATGTTGCAAGCCGCTAATCCCAGTTTGGAAGATTTTCAAGGACTCGAAGGTTGCAACGAGATATTAAATATTTCTCGTCCAGATATCGTGAAGGCAGTTCATCGAGAATATCTTGATGTTGGCGTTGATGCCATCGAGACAAACACTTTCGGTGCCAATTTTGCAAACCTGGCAGAGTATGGAATTGAAGATCGTATTTACGAACTTGCATATGCAGGCGCTTTAGTCGCACGCGAAGTCGTCGATGAATACACAACGCCTGCAAAGCCACGCTTTGTTTTGGGATCGCTCGGGCCCGGTACCAAATTGCCAACTCTTGGACATACGACTTACCAGGAGTTAAAGCGCGCCTACGCCACTGCTTCGCAGGGTTTAATTGCAGGTGGTTCAGATGCCCTTCTGATTGAAACCACCCAAGATCTTCTTCAGGCCAAAGCAGCAGTCAATGGAGCCCGTGAAGCAATTAATGGGACTGATCGAGACATTGTCTTAATTGTTCAAGTGACTGTTGAAACAACTGGGACCATGTTGCTGGGATCCGAGATTGGCGCAGCCTTAAATGCGCTAGAACCCCTTGGCATCGATATCATTGGCCTTAATTGCGCAACAGGTCCAGCTGAGATGAGCGAGCATTTGCGAGCTCTATCTCAAGGTTCCAATGTAAAGATCTCTGTTATGCCAAATGCGGGTTTGCCAATTTTGGGCCGTGACGGCGCTGAATATCCACTCACAGGAGTTGAGTTAGCTAAATATTTGCAAGATTTCCGTCAGAATTATGGAGTTAGTCTGGTAGGTGGGTGTTGTGGAACCACACCGAGCCACCTGAAAGAGGTCGTAGAACTACTAGGTAAATCGCAAAACTCGACACGTCATTCCCATCTAGAGCGCGGAGCCAGTTCTCTTTATCAGTTTGTCCCTTTTCGCCAGGATAGTTCTTATCTTTCAATTGGTGAGAGAACCAATGCGAACGGTTCACGGGCATTTCGTGATGCACTGCTCAAAGAAGATTGGACGAACTGCATTGAGATAGCTAGAGATCAGATTCGTGATGGCGCACACATGCTCGACTTATCAGTTGACTATGTGGGTCGAGACGGAGTGAAGGATATGCAGGAGCTAGCATCGCGTTTAGCCACAGCGTCCACCCTTCCTATTGTTCTGGATTCAACAGAACCTGAAGTGATAAAGGCTGGACTTGAACATTTAGGTGGACGTAGCGTAATCAACTCAGTGAACTATGAAGATGGAGACGGGCCGCAATCTCGATTTGCACGAATAATGCCGCTTGTGAAAGAACACGGTGCAGCAGTTGTTGCACTCACGATCGATGAAGATGGCCAAGCACGAACAGCTGAGTGGAAGTTCAAAGTTGCATCGCGATTGATTGCAGATTTAACAGGGCAGTGGGGGATGGATGTAGGCGATATCTTGATTGATTGCCTCACATTTCCCATAGCCACTGGCCAAGAGGAGACACGCAGAGATGGAATTGAAACCATCACTGCAATTCGCAACCTCAAAGCGGCTCATCCGCACGTGCAAACTACGCTAGGAGTCAGCAATGTCTCTTTTGGACTAAATCCGGCGGCTCGCATTGTTCTCAATTCGGTCTTTCTTTCAGAGGCAGTCAAGGCTGGTTTGGATTCAGCGATCGTTCATCCTTCAAAAATCACTCCAATTGCACGGATTGATGCAATCATATTGGAAGTCGCGCTGGATTTGATTTATGACCGGAGAACATTTGGTGTCGATGGTGAGTGCACGTATGACCCTTTAACAAAATTCTTGGAGCTATTTGATGGAGTCGAGGCCACATCAAACAAAATTTCCAGGGCAGCCGAGTTGGCGGCCCTACCTCTCACAGAGCGTTTAGAACGGCGCATCATAGATGGAGAAAAGGTGGGCCTAGAAGGTGACCTCCTACAAGCTCTAGAAACAGGAATCCCAGCTTTGCAGATTATTAATGAATATTTATTGTCGGGGATGAAAGTTGTTGGTGAACTATTCGGCAAGGGGGAGATGCAACTTCCCTTTGTGCTTCAAAGTGCAGAAGTGATGAAGAGCGCCGTCGCCATTCTGGAGCCACATATGGAGAAGAGTGAAGACGAGGGTCGTGGGAAGATTTTATTGGCTACGGTCAAAGGAGATGTTCATGACATCGGCAAAAATCTCGTCGACATTATTCTGTCAAATAATGGCTACACAACTGTAAACATAGGTATAAAACAGAACATTAATCAGATTATCGAAGCTGCTTCGAACAATGATGTAGATGTAATAGGTATGAGCGGTTTATTAGTAAAGTCAACAGTGATCATGAAGGAAAATCTCCTTGAGCTTGAATCAAGAGGTTTATCCCAGCGTTGGCCGGTGATTCTTGGCGGGGCAGCTCTCACCCGTTCATTTGTAGAGGAAGACCTTTCAAATATATTCCCGGGCACGGTGCGCTATGCAAAGGATGCCTTTGAAGGCTTGAAACTTATGGATTCAATGATCGGCATGAAGCGAGGAGTTCCGGGGGCAGCGTTACCAGCTCTGCGAGAGAGGAAGACCCCAAGAACTCGAGTCGTACCTGCAGAAATTCTAGATACCGTCAGATCCGATGTTGCAACAAATAACACAATCCCAACCCCACCTTTCTGGGGTTCCCGCATTGTTAAGGGAGTTTCTCTCTCTGATTACTTACCCATGCTCGATGAACGTGCACTTTTCATGGGTCAGTGGGGTCTGAAAGGTGCTCGTGGAGAATATGAAAAGATGGTCGAGAGTGAAGGTCGACCACAGTTGCGAGCACTGCTAAATGAAGCCCAGTCACAGGGGTGGCTCACTGCTTCGGTTGTCTACGGATATTTTCCATGTTTTAGTGAAGGAAACGATCTTGTCATTTTGCATCACGACGGACCTTTAAAAGGTGAAGAGAGAGTGAGATTTAATTTTCCGCGTCAACGACGCGATCGCAGATTATGTTTAAGTGATTTTTTTCACTCTAAGGAAAGTGGCGAAATCGATACTGTAGCTTTTCATGTTGTAACCATGGGGCAGTCGGTTAGCAACGCCACGGCTGAACTGTTCACTGCTAATAAATATCGGGAGTACTTAGAACTGCACGGACTCTCAGTGCAGTTGACGGAGGCCCTCGCGGAGCATTGGCATGCGAGGATTCGGGAAGAGTTATCTTTTGCTAGCGAGGATTCCAATCAGATATCTGAGATTTTGGATCAGGGTTATCGTGGCTCTCGCTACTCTTTTGGTTATCCCGCTTGCCCTGATATCGAACAGCAAGTTCAGTTATGTGAGCTATTAGAACCAGAGAGGATTGGGGTGATCCTTTCCGAGGAGTTCCAATTACATCCAGAACAATCCACCAGCGCGATCATCGTTCATCATCCCGAAGCTAAGTATTTCAATGCCGTATGAATCCATGAATCCATGAAGAAGGGTTTTTAAATGCATGCTGTTCTCTTCGACATGGATGGAACCTTGATCAATTCCGAGCCATATTGGCTTAAAGCCGAGAGAGCTCTTATGCTTCAATTTGGACACGAGTGGAGTGATAGCGATCAAGCGTTCTGCATTGGTGGACCTCTGCCTAAAGTTGGCGCTTATATGTCGGAGTTATCTGAATTCCAGGAGAGTGCGCAATATTTTGAAGTAGAACTCGTCAGGATGGTAGCTACAGAATTTGAAAGAGGGTTGCACTTTATGCCTGGCGCAAAGGAGTTAGTAGCAGATTTGACTAGAGCCAATATTCCAATGGCACTGGTATCTGCGAGTCCGCGATTGTTAGTTGATAGCGCTCTAGAGCTCCTACCTAAACTCACTTTCCAATGCAGTGTCTCAAGTCAAGATGTTCACACAAGTAAGCCTGATCCGGAGAGTTACTTATTGGCAGCAAAGAATCTAGAAGTTGATATAGACGAGTGTCTCGTGCTCGAAGATTCCAAGACCGGGATAGATGCAGGATTGGCTAGCGGGGCCGTAGTTATTGGTATTCCTCACATCATTTCCTATCCGCAATCACAGAGATTGCACCTTCGTGCAGATTTAGTCGGTTTAACCACTGAGGATTTGTCCCAGATATATTTTGAAGAGAGCCAGGGAGAACGGCATGCAACCCGAGTTTAATTATGGTGATCGGGTGCAACTCACCGATGCAAAGGGAAAGATTCACACAATTACACTAAAAGTTGGCGGGGAGTGGCATACCCACAAAGGGTGGTTGATACATGATGAGATCGTCGGACTTCCACAGGGATCTGTCGTGGAGACAACAGCGGGTTTGAAATTTCTCGCCTTCAAACCACTTCTTGGAGATTTTGTTCTTTCGATGCCTCGTGGTGCAACCATTGTTTATCCAAAGGATGCAGCGCTTATTGTTGGTTTTGCCGATGTGGCTCCTGGTTTACGTGTTCTTGAAGCTGGAGTTGGCTCAGGGGCTCTGACTATCTCTCTCCTCCGGGCCGTTGGACCAACCGGCGCAGTTGATTCCTTTGAAAGGCGCGCCGAATTTGCGGATATCGCCTCCCAGAATGTTTCACAATACTTTAGCGGCAAGCCTGAAAATTGGTCTTTAACTCTGGGATCTGTTCAGGATAAAGAGAGAGAGATTAAATATGATCGTCTCGTCCTCGATATGTTGGCTCCCTGGGAATGCGTTCAATTGGCTGATGACGTTCTACATCCCGGCGGTGTATTGATTGCCTATGTTGCTACAACAACACAATTATCTGTGATGGCCGAAGCCATCAAAACATCAGAGAGATTCACTGAACCCGAAAGTAGCGAATCTCTCATCCGACAATGGCACCATGAGGGTTTAGCGGTACGGCCCGTTCACCGCATGATCGGACATACCGGATTCTTGATTCAAGCCCGCAGACTTGCTCCGGGGGTCATCGCGCCTCTTCGGCGTAGACGCCCATCTAAAGGCGCCTACGGATTACCAGAGGAAGAATCTACTTAACACCCAAGAGGTCGACTACAAAGATCAGGGTCTCGTTTGGACCTACCGGACCACCTCCAGCCGCGCCATAAGCGAGCGCTGGTGGAATTATAAGAATTCGACGACCTCCAGCTTTCATTCCAGGTATGCCTAATTGCCACCCTCGAATTACACCCGACAAAGGGGATGTGAATGGTCCCGTACTCCACGAACTCTGCAGAACTCTGCCACTCTTCCACGACATCAATACATACTGAGCTGTGACAATTGAAGTCGCCGTTGCGACCTTGCCTTTACCAAGGAAAATATCCTTGGCGGTGAGAACTTTCGGCGCTGCACCGACCGGCTTACCAATAACTGGAACTACTCCGTGGCGTGCCGTCACTTTCGGAATAATTGTTTTTGCTGTTGCCGCAAAACTACCTGAAACCATGGGAAGGGTTAACCCCAACACAATCAGAGTGGCAGTACTAAAACGGAAAGCTTTTGTCATGTGAAAATTCATCTATCTTCTCCTTTAATCAGTGAGCTCAACTCAGGTACAGATACTAGCAAAGGCCTAGAGTATGCCCGTGTCGAACCAGAAGACAGAGCGGCTAATTAATCTCACAATGGCGCTGCTCGCAACTAAGCGTTTTCTCAGTAAGTCCGAAATTTTTTCTAAAGTCGCTGGGTATGCGGGTTCTGTAGAAGCGATGGAACGACAATTCGAACGCGATAAAGATGATCTGCGCGAACTCGGGATTCCGATTGTGGTGGGGACTTATGATCCCTTTTTTAATGATGAGCCTGGATACACAATTCCTGAAAATGAGTATGCGCTCAATCTAGGTGAGTTAACACCCGCAGAGCTCTCATACATCTCCCTGGCAGCACAACTCTGGCGTAATCAATTATTTTCAGATAGCGGCTCAGGAGTGCTGCGTAAAATTGATTCTTTAGGGGGAGCTCTTTTCACTTCAGAGATTGGTGGATCCTTACTCTCCCTTGAAAATGAATCTCCTCTCTTTCCGGCGCTATGGGAGGCGATTCAACAACGTTGCATTATTTCTTTTGCCTACCGCAGCAAAGCTAGTGCCGTTAGAACCATAGCGCCTTTCGGATTAACGCTTTGGCATGGCTCCTGGTACCTCGTCGGACGTGACCAGGATAAGAATGAGATAAGGGTATTTCGCCTCTCTCGCATCTCCTCCGAACTGAACATGGTGGGCAAACAAGGTGCATATGAAATTCCAGAGGAGTTTTCAATCGCAGAACATCTCATCATGCTTGAACCAGAGATCAATCAAGAATTTACAGCCCGACTTAGAGTGGGTACTTGTCAAGGTTTACGTCAGATTTCCGAGATTAAAGAAGTCGATGCTGAATGGGACCTCGCCACCTTTAAACTCGGCAATGATTGGCGGGAAAGAATTTTTTGGTGCGGTGCTGACGTAGTTCTCTTAACTCCCCGGGAGAAAGTAGATGAATTTAGAGCGCTACTTTCGGAGAAGTTGTGAGAAAGCGATGAAAGAGACTGCCCTAGAGCGAGTTGCGAGAGCTCTCGACCTCATTCCCTTTATCTCTCAGAATCCTGGGCTCTCAGTTGTTGAAATTGCAGATCGCTTTCACTCAACTCCGACTCAAATTTCCAAGGACCTCTCTCTGCTTCATATGTGCGGTTTGCCGGGATATTCGCATCTGGAACTTCTTGATATTGATTACGAAGATCCACGGTATGTTGCGGTGAGAGATGCTCAAGTACTCAATCGCCCTCGCACTTTTTCACAAATTGAAGTCCTCACATTAGTACTTGGTCTAAATATGCTCGAGGAGGTCGCCACTTCCGATTCTGAAGGTACTGCAATATCCAACCTACGAGATCGGTTCAGCGGAATTTTGAATGAGGAAATCTCTAGAACAGTTTCAATAGCCGACGGCCTAGTTGATTCACCGTTAGCGACTGAGATTTCCGGAGCAATCACTCGTTTCCAATTTGTGACGATGGAATATGTTTCGGCTTCAAGTGATTCTCGTTCTGCAAAAGAGGTTTATCCATTGGAGATCTACTTCAATGACGGAATCGGATACTTCACGGGATATGCCCTTGACGTCGATGCCTTAAGAACCTTTCGTATCGATCGAATAGTTAGCTTGAAATTGGGTGAGATCAATCTGAAATTTATGGAGTCGGTGGGGAACGTCCAGAGTGATGAAATTATGATCGAGATGGAGCTCTTAACCGGTAAAGATGGAATATTTTTTATCGAGAAACATAACGAAATTGTTACCTCTTTTGAGGAAACGGCTGATGGCTTTCAGATCTACCTCAAAGTGAGCCCAGGAGAGTGGATTATTCGAACCCTCCTCTCGTGGCAGAGTAAGGTCACAGTTGTACGCCCAGAGTCGTTGGCTTTTACTCTGAGAGCGCGAATCGCGAGCGCTCTGAAGAATTATGAGTAAGATTCAGTAACCTAGAGATTGGAAGATAAATGGGAGAACTTAAACCTTGGCACATTATTGTTGTCGTACTTGTCTTTGTAGTTCTCTTTGGAGCAAAGCGACTACCAGATTCTGCCAAATCAGTTGCCAAATCACTTCGGATATTCAAAGATGAATTGAAAACGCCAGAAGAGAAGAAGGCTGATGGCGGAACCACACCTACCGCATAGGAAGTAGTACGTGACCACTGAAGATAGTGGTCGGATGTCGTTACTGGAGCACTTTAGAGAGCTCCGTAAACGTACGATCCGCTCTGCCCTATCTATTTTAATATTTGGTTCCGTGGGATGGATTTTCTATTCGAAAATAGTACACATCCTCACCAAGCCTGTCTGCAATCTCACTCGAGCTGCATCTACGGCCCATCACTGTGGCGTTCTCTACATTGACGGAGTTCTCGGCCCACTGAACTTGCAAGTGTCAGTGGCTATCGTAACTGGGGTGATTTTGGCTTCACCGATTTGGCTATATCAACTTTGGGCTTTCGTCTCTCCAGCGCTCCATAAGAAAGAGAAGAAATATTCGGTTTTCTTCATAGCAATTGCAACCCCATTTTTTGCGGCAGGTGCTGCGTTGGCTTATTGGATTCTTCCACTGGCAATAAAGGTCCTACTCGGATTTACCCCGACAACGCTTTCTAACCTTATTAAATTTAGCGATTACCTGACTTTTGTTCTGCATTTGATATTAGTTTTTGGCTTGGCTTTCGAGCTCCCTGTGTTTCTGGTAGCACTTAATTTTGCCGGGGTGTTATCTGGAAGGTCGATTCTCAAACCTTGGCGCTATGCAGTCTTTGGAATTACTTTGTTCTCCGCCACTTTTGTACCCACGAGTGATCCATTTACGATGGGGGTTTTAGCCATACCGTTGGTCGGATTCTATTTTCTGGCTGGGGGAGTTGCACTACTAAATGATCGTCGTCGCGCCGCGAGAGTCGAAGATTGATAACCCCGTGAGGGTGTTGGTTGCGATCAATCCGAGTTCAGGCGGTGGCAAAGGCAAAGTTGTAGGTGAAAAGGTTCGCAGATACCTGACACAAACATTACATAGTGTGTCAGTTGTCCAGGAGAGTTCTAGATTAAAAACGTTAGAAAGATTGAATTTTGAACTCAATGATACTCATTTTGACGTTTTAGTCTGCGTTGGAGGAGATGGATTTGTTCATGATGTTCTTCCGATTTGTATAACTTATCAATTGGCACTCATGGTGATTCCTGCGGGTACAGGAAATGATTTTGCTCGTACAATCGGTGTTCATAAGATGAAGTACGCGGATTTACTCGATTATCTAGGTAAGAGCGCTCCGAGCCTTATCAACGTTGGATCGATACGTCATCCAGGGGGCGAATCGCCGTTTGTACAGATTTTAAGCACTGGTTTTGATGCAACTGTTAATGAGCGAGCCAATAACTTTAGGAAAATTAGAGGTAAGGTCAAGTATGTCATCGCTGTTCTGATAAAAGTGTGGAAATTCAAGGCAATTGATTTTCTTGTCACAATCGACGAAGCGGAAATAGTAGGAAAGGCCATGTTAGTATGTGTTGCGAATGGGAACAGTTATGGAGCTGGAATCAAGGTGATTCCATTCGCAAAACACGATGATGGCGTCTTGGATGTGATGATTCTTGATGAGATGAATCCTATTCGCCTTTTATTAGTTTTCCCCAAAGTATTTTTTGGAAAACATGTAGGCCATCCAAAATTAAATTTTTATTCGGGAAAGAGCGTTAAAATAGTGGGTCAGACTTGGGCCTTTGCAGACGGAGAGAAAATCTCTCATCTTCCGGTAGAGGTTTCACTCTCAACCCAAGATTTGTTAGTCTACAAATCATGAGTACACCTGCGGAAAAATTCGCCGCAGCGATTGAGCGCAATTCCTATAAGGCTACCAATGCATTTGCAGCTAAATTCGATTTTCCGCTTGATGATTTCCAGATCAGTGGGTGTCACTCTTTGGAGTCTGGCAGGGGAGTACTGGTGGCCGCTCCCACTGGAGCCGGCAAAACTGTAGTGGGAGAGTTCGCCGCTTACTTGGCGATGTCGCAGGGTAAGAAGTGTTTTTACACCGCGCCAATCAAGGCACTTTCAAACCAGAAATTCTCAGACTTTAGAGAGATGTTCGGAGATTCCAATATTGGACTTCTCACGGGCGACACAAGCATTAATTCTGAGGCAAATATCGTTGTTATGACCACGGAAGTTCTGCGTAATATGATTTATGCAGACTCTAGAACTTTAAATAATTTGCAATATGTGGTTATGGATGAAGTCCATTACTTAGCAGACAAATTTCGGGGAGCCGTTTGGGAAGAGATCTTGATTCATCTTCCAGAAACTATTCAGGTCGCTTCACTTTCAGCTACCGTATCTAATGCCGAAGAATTTGGCGATTGGCTCAATGAAGTTCGAGGAAATACAGATGTTATAGTCTCCGAAAATCGACCTGTTCCGCTATATCAACATGTTCTCTTTAATAATCGCCTACTTGACCTTTTCGTCGATGACGGCAGAGTCAATCCTGAGATCATTCGCCTAGAAAAAGAGAGTTATCGCAACGTCCGAGGCGCAGTCGTAGCGGGAAAAAGACACCATTCGGGTCGCAACTCCGGATGGAATGATCTTGGACCTAGCGTGAAGCAAATCAGCAGGCCAGAGGTGATACAGAAACTCGATCGAGAGGGGCTGCTTCCCGCAATCACCTTTATTTTCTCTCGAAACGCCTGCACTGCCGCAGTTCACCAATGTCTCGCTGCAGGTATTCGACTTACCAATGCCCAAGAAAGAAGTGAAATTCGCGAAGTAGTCTTTAGAGCTACTGCGAAAATTCCCGAGGAAGATTTAGTCGTACTGGGATTTGCAGAGTGGTTGGATGGCTTGGAACGCGGTATAGCCGCCCATCACGCTGGTTTATTGCCTTCATTCAAAGAGACAGTGGAAGAGTTGTTTCAGCGCGGATTAGTTAAATGTGTATTTGCAACTGAAACTCTTGCTCTCGGTATAAATATGCCCGCTCGAACCGTAGTGCTTGAGAAATTAGTGAAATGGAACGGCGAGGCTCACGTTGCAATTTCTCCAGGGGAATTTACCCAACTAACCGGTCGAGCTGGCCGTCGAGGAATTGATATTGAAGGTAATGCCGTAATTTTGTGGAGCAAAGGGGTTGATTCTGGATCGGTAGCAGGTTTAGCTTCGACACGGACTTACCCGCTTAAAAGCAGTTTCAAGCCAACGTATAACATGGCAATAAATTTGATTTCTCGGTTTGGAAGTGTAGATGCTCGTGATTCTTTGGAGTCATCATTCGCTCAATACCAGGCTGATAAGGCGGTCGTTGGATTAGCTAGACAGATCAAGAGAAATCATGGCGCAATCTATGAACTCAAGGAGGATATGAATTGCCATGTGGGTGATTTCGAAGAATATGCCGAGATTCGAGCAGAGATTAAGGCGATTGAAAAGACCTTTGCCAAACTCACTAAAGCTAAACGAGTCTTGGCAGAAGATGATCTCATTGTTGCCCGTAAAGCGCTCCGGTCACACCCTTGCCATTCCTGTGGTGAACGTGAAGAACATTCCAGAATTGCCGAGCGAATAGATCGATTAAAGCGCGAGACGAGGGGATTGGAAGAGAGAGTAAGTAGTAGAACTGATTTAATTGCTAAACGATTTGACCGTGTCCAGATTATGTTAGAACGTTCTGGCTATTTACGTGAAGGAGTGATTACTGAGTGGGGAGCAATTCTTGCAAAGATATACGGGGAGACTGATCTTCTGATTGCAGAAATGATCAAACGCGGTTCCTTTGACACTCTGGACGGACCACAAATGGTCTCAGTTCTTTCAGCTCTAGTTTTTGAAGCTCGCAGAGATGAATCACCCAAAATTCCAAAAGGGGCGGTTGAAGAATCTCTCAATGATCTTATTCACCAGTGGTCGATCATTCATTCGCATGAGATTGAGATCGGATTAGAGCCAATGCGTGAACCAGACTTAGCTTTCTGTTGGGCTGCCTATCGATGGGCGAGTGGTCACTCCCTAGGCTCGATATTGAAAGGCACGGAGCTCACCGTGGGGGATTTCATTCGCTCCATGAAACAGATCATTGATTTGCTACGTCAGATTGGTCATGCTTCACCTCATCTCTCACAAGTTGTAGAGAACGCTCTTATAAGAATTGAGCGAGGAATTGTTTCCTATGCTGGCATGGTGGGATAGGGGTTGATGTTGTGACAATGTTGCTTTTAGATAGCGCATCGCTTTGGTATCGCGCCTATTTTGGCATGCCAGATACTCTGAGGTCGCCGTCTGGAGAACCCGTTAATGCGATCAAAGGTTTTCTCGATATGTCTGCACGTCTCATTAATCAGTATCAACCATCAAGGCTCGTGGCTTGTTTGGAGGGGGATTGGCGACCAAGTTGGCGCGTAGATCTTTTCCCGGGTTACAAAGCCAATCGCGTGAACGAAACAGGAGAAGAGGAGGAACCAGATACTCTGACCCCGCAAATTCCTATCCTGTTAGATATTTTGGAAGCCTTTGGAATTCCTATGGTGGGAGTGGATGACTACGAAGCAGATGACATTATGGCAACATTTAGTGTGAAAGAACGTGGGCCGACATTTGTCGCTACCGGTGATCGAGACCTCTTCCAATTGGTAGATGATAAGAGGCGAGTGAAGATTGTGTACTTAGCCAAAGGAATTTCCAATCATGATTTAGTTGATAGAGCATGGATTAAGAATCGTTATGAAATTCCTGGGGATAGGTATGCGCTCTTTGCCATGATTCGTGGCGATACTTCTGATGGCTTGCCCGGGGTGCGAGGGATTGGCGAGAAAGGTGCGGCTATTGTCGCCAATCACTTTACGAGTATTGAAGATGCCCTGGCGGCCGCCTATTCTGGGGATGAGAGGTTAACGCCGCAAATTCGTAAGAAATTGATCGAAGGTGCTGATTATGTAGCGATCGCGCCAAAGTTGGTTCATTGCGCTCTAGACGTTCCAATTCCTGCAATGTCGATAGAGGTACCCAAAAAACCATCGTCAATGGAAACTATCTGGAGATACAAGGAAGAATTCGGTCTTGGCTCATCCATAGATCGAATGGTTGCAGCCCTCAATTGGTAACGTCTAAAACGCTCGTTATCATTCCGACCTACAACGAAGCGGCGAATATCACCGATGTAATTCACCGAATCCGGGCTTGCGTAACGGATGTAGATATTTTGGTAGTTGATGACAATTCTCCAGACGGTACTGGTTCTATTGCCGAATCACTCACTGATGAAAATACATTTGTCCTTCATCGCCCTGATAAATTGGGGCTAGGACCCGCATATTTAGCTGGATTTGGCTGGGGAATGGCCAGGCAGTATCACTATTTTGTGGAAATGGATGCAGATGGCAGCCATCTCCCCGAGGAACTTTCCCGACTTTTGAGCCTCAGAGAAACGACAGATTTAGTCATAGGCACACGTTGGATGCCTGGTGGCAATATTGTAAATTGGCCATTTCTTAGACGTTTGATTTCCCAAGGTGGAACCAAATATGCGTCACTGGCCCTAGGGTTGCCTTATCGAGATCTCACAAGTGGATTTCGGGTTATGAATAGAGCAGTCATCTCAGATATTTTGGAGTTACAACTTGCCTCAATCGGCTATGGATTTCAGGTTGAGATCGTAAAGATTGCAGCGAGTCGCGGACGCAATATTCAAGAGATTCCTATTACCTTTGTAGAGAGGGTACATGGGAAGTCAAAATTGAATAAGAAGATCGTCTTTGAGGCCTGGAAAAAGACCACAATCTGGGGTTTTGAGCGTATTGTATTTCGCCGATAATCTACATTATGTAAAGTAAAAGAAACGTCACTCACTCTTGAAATGAGACCAAACTCCACTTCTCCGGTTGGTGGGTGTCATATACGCCGTGTGAGTTTAAAGAGCTGGCGGGGTGCGGCGTAACCTGCACTCCATCGAGAATCTTCTTTTGAAATCTTCCTAGAAACATTCTCCATTGATCTCCGATTGCTGGCGGCAAGGACCTTTCCCCCGCCAGTGGCGCAAGCGAACTCCAGGGAATCGAGATTTCGAGAGACCACCCCTTATCAACGTTCTCCGGTTCATTTAAGGTTCCATCAAGTACAACGGCAGTTTCAAGTCCCGGCATATCAAAGTCTCGAAATGCCCACCGGGTACCCCTCGGGTGGGTTCCTACCCAGAAATGCTCCCCACTTCGGTCGTAGTCTCCCCCAAAGGTATAGGCATGTTGGGAGAGTACGTTGAAAACTTCTGGCGGGAACCGTGAATCGTCAGGAAATGAATCTCTCCAAATGAAAAAAACTTCGTAAATTGTATTGAGAGCATTTACTTCTAATTCGTAATAGCAGTCTCCCCCATCAATGAAGAGTTCAAGGTCATTCTCGAGAAAAATGAGTGAGTCACGTTCAGAAATTTCAGCCCTGAGGTCAGATTCTTCGGCGTAAAAGGCCACATACATGTGGCTCTCACTCCATAAAATTGCGCTCTTAGTATCGAACTCACTCTTCTCCCCTGTAGCCATATCAATGAAAGATCGACTCCACGTCGCCTCTTGCCACACTCGCTTCTGGAGATCACCGTCTACAAAAAAATTGGCATCGATCTTTCTCGCAACATAATCCACATCATCATCTGTCAATTGATGGCCAAATCTTCAATCGGGGTACATGAACAGACCAAGTTTCTATCCCCGAAAACCCCATCTATTCGACCCACAGCCGGCCAATACTTACCTTTGTGTGCCATTTCAGGATCACTTCCGAGTGGATAACCGCCTAACTCACGTGAGTACTTACGATCCCATTGTGTACGCAAAAGGTCACTATCGGTGTGCGGAGCAAAGCGCAGCGGTGACTCTTCGATAGTGAGATCACCATGTTCAATATCGGAGACTTCTGCCCGAATAGAGATCATTGCGGTGATAAAGCGGTCAAGTTCACCAATATCTTCAGATTCTGTTGGCTCAATCATTAATGTGCCTGCCACTGGAAAACTTACTGTGGGGGCATGGAATCCATAATCCATCAACCTTTTAGCCACATCATCTACGGTTGCACCCGTCCTTTTAGTAATCTCACGCAAATCCACAATGCATTCGTGCGCAATGTATCCATGCGCTCCTTTGTAGAGAACTGGGAAATAAGGATCGAGCTTTTTGGCTATGTAATTCGCTGAAAGAATGGCAACTTCAGTTGCCCGAGTCAATCCATCTCCTCCCATCATTTGAATGTAACTCCACGAAATCGGAAGAATGCTTGCAGATCCAAATGGCGCGGAACTCACGGGTCCAGGGCCTCGTGGTGAACCAACTGTGGTGTCTAATGGATGATTCGGTAGAAATGGTCCTAAGTGTGAACGCGAAATAACTGGTCCAACTCCCGGTCCGCCGCCACCATGAGGGATGCAGAATGTTTTATGTAGGTTGAGATGTGAAACATCTGCTCCAAATTTGCCTGGTTGAGCTAAACCAACAAGCGCATTGAGATTCGCACCATCCACATAAACCTGTCCCCCAGCATCGTGTACCAAGCCGCAGATCTCCGAGATCGCCTCTTCGAAAACTCCGTGAGTCGATGGATAGGTCACCATGAGAGCTGCGAGCCGATCGTTATACTCGGCTATTTTAACTTTCATATCATCGACAGAGACATTTCCAGCCTCATCGCAAGCAACTACAACAACCTTCATGCCAGCCATAACTGCACTTGCTGCGTTGGTTCCATGCGCACTAGAAGGAATTAAACAGATATCTCGATCACTTTCTCCACGACTATCCAAATAGTTGCGTATTGCGAGCAAGCCAGCGAACTCACCTTGCGATCCCGCATTTGGTTGAAGTGATACGGCATCGTAACCTGTAATCGCAATCAACCAATCTGAAAGTTCTTGAATTAAGCGGCGATATCCCAGCGATTGGTGGACAGGGGCAAAGGGATGCAACGTAGAGAATTCAGGCCACGTGACGGGAATCATCTCCGTGGTTGCATTCAATTTCATAGTGCAGGAACCGAGAGGAATCATGGTGCGATCAAGTGCTAGATCACGATCTGCTAGCGTTCTAATATAACGAAGCATCGACGTCTCAGAGTGGTAGGAAGAAAATACTTGATGAGTGAGATATTTACTTCTACGAGAAAACTCCTCTGGGATCACTAAAGTTTCGTCGCTGAGTTGTGCATCAAATATTGCAAGCAGATCCGAGAGGTCTGCTTGAGTTACCGTCTCATCGAGTGAAATTCCGAGTGACTCAGAGGAGATTTTGCGTAGATTTATCCCAGCATCGAGAGCCTTTTTTATTATTTCATCAGCGTCTACTTGACTAATCACGAAAGTATCAAATATCTCTTTCGTACCAATCTTGTATCCCGCATCACGCAGAGAATTTCTTAATTGATGAGTGTGAGTTCGCACTCGCGTAGCAATGTTCTGTATCCCCTGCGGACCATGCCACATTGCATAAAAACCGCTCATGACGGCGAGAAGAACTTGCGCAGTACAGATGTTAGATGTGGCTTTGTCACGGCGGATATGTTGCTCACGCGTTTGCAGCGCTAATCGAAATGCTGGATTTCCGTGGACATCAACGCTTTGCCCAACGAGCCGCCCCGGCAAGGAACGTTCTAGGCCTTGTCTTACCGCCATAAAGCCAGCGTGCGGTCCTCCGAAGCCCATGGGAACTCCGAACCTCTGAGCAGATCCAATCGCGACATCGGCACCATACTCCCCTGGTGACTTATAGAGAGTGAGGGCGAGCAAATCTGACGCAACGATAGCAAGTGCGCCATATTCATGAATTTGATTCACGGCTGTCAATAAATCAAAGACCTCTCCATATGTAGAGGCTTGGGTGAGTATTGCACCAAAAATCGCTTCGCCCAGTTCTCCCAAAGTTTGTTGCGTACCCTCAATGATTACAATTTTAAGCGGCTTGGCTCGTGTGTGAATTACTGCCTTGATCTGTGGATGTAAGTGAGAATCTATAAAGAAAGCGGCCTCATCGCTACCTTTCCATACTCGCCTTGCCAATGTCATGGCCTCGGCTGCCGCAGTCGCTTCATCGAGCATAGAAGCATTTGCAATTGGTAATCCGGTGAGATCGCCGACAACGGTTTGAAATGCAAAAATCGCTTCAAGTCGCCCCTGACTTATTTCGGGCTGATAAGGGGTATAGGCGGTGTACCACGCTGGATTTTCCAAAATGTTTCGCAGGACTACTGGTGGAGTGATAGTCCCGTAATATCCTGTACCGATATAAGAACGCATAACCTGATTTTCATTAGCGAATTCTCTTAAACGACCAATTGCCGCCACCTCAGAAATCCCTTGAGGAAGTAAATCTGACAACCGCTCCCGCATCGCAATATTGGTTGGAACTACTTTGGCAATGAGCGCATCTAATGTTGGCTCACCCAACTCGGACAACATCTGTGTCACTTGATCTTGATCTGGCCCAATGTGGCGATCTACAAAGTTTTCGCGAAAAGACACCTATCCCCCTTTAGGATGCATCTGAAAGTGCACTCCAGGCACACTTTCTTATGGGGTAAGGATAAAGAGTTTTACGCTCCTTTGCGCTTTCTTCTTAGTGACAACTCATCGGGAGCCGATGTGATAATTGACCCATCCTGTGTAGATTCCCCCTGCAAATTGGCGAGTGACCCTTCTACCTCATTCCAGACCCGGTTAATGGCAATTCCAAAGACTCCTTGACCCCCTTGAAGCAGGTCAATAATTTCATCTGGACTTGCGCATTCATAGATTGATACCCCATCGCTCATCAAAGTCATACTTTCAAAGTCAGCTACCCCACGATTGCGCAAGTGTTCGACGGCGGTTCGAATATTCTGAAGAGAAACTCCGGTATCCAATAAACGTTTAACAATTTTCAAAACCAAAATATCTCGAAAGCTATACAACCTTTGCGTTCCAGAACCAGCTGCGCTTTTAATGCTCGGTGAAACCAAATCGGTACGAGCCCAATAATCTAGTTGGCGATAGGTAATTCCCGCGGCAACACAAGCTGTTGCACCTCGATACCCGACTTCGAAATTCACGCGTTCGCCTTGGCTCATGATTGCTCTCTTCATGCACTACTCGAGGGAAGGTCGAAGGGGTTCGACACCCGTAAAGAGTAGAACGATTACCCCGTGCGGGGCAGTAGCGACACTCAAAACTTTAAACCTATAGTAGAGACTTAGGTGTTTGACGAAGAGTTATGAGGCAAAATCGTCGGGATTAATCTGATCTAGAAACTCTCTAAATTTCTCTACCTCGTCATCAGATTGGTCTGGGATTTCAATTCCAGCCTTTGCGAAGAGGATCTCCGAAGCAAAAATTGGAGCCTGGGCTCTTAACGCGAGCGCTAGCGCATCACTTGGTCGAGCTGAAACTATCTTTGAGCCATGCAAATGAAGTTCTGAAAAGAAGACCCCGTCGATCAGGTCAACGATCTCTACCTTTTCAACAGCGGAATCCAAAAGATTCAGAACAGAGCTAAAGAGATCATGAGTGAGTGGTCGATGCGGAACAAGTCCCTGCTGGGCAAAGGCAATTGCAGAAGCCTCGACCGCGCCTACCCAAATAGGTAGATACCGAGCCCCGTCAATCTCTTTTAACAAGACGATCGGTTGGTTAGACGGCATCTCAATCCTGACACCAACCACTTCTACTGGAATGCTCACAATACCGCCTAATTATCGACTGCGGTGCAGACCAGCGCGCACCAAAGAGGCATGAAGTTTGACCGATAGAGAGGCGAGTTCATTCGCAACCTCATCGGCTCGAGCTTTGGCATCCGAACCCCTCTGGCGCAAAATTGGGGTTATTACTTGTTCGACTAGCCCAATTTCTCGATCTGCAGCCGATTTGAATGAGCGCAGGTGTCGGGCCTCAATTCCGAATGTTGAAATGGAGGCAATTGTTCGCGCTACAGCAAGAGCGTCGGCATCATAGTAGCGACCCTTGATTGTTATGAGACCGAAGGATTCCACTTCAGTCAACTGTTCTTCGCTTAACTCAGATGACTCAAGGAGTTCCGCCCGCGAAAGCCTGAGATCACTCTCCACTGCAAAATGGTGTGGGGTGAATTCACCATCTACGGTTGCCAATCTTGGCGTGGCAAAACCTCCAGGAAGAACGGCTGGCTCCAAACCACGGTCCAAAGCATCAAGATTCTCCTTGATAACTCGTAAAGGTAAGTACTGATCTCGTTGTGCACTCAATACATATTTAAGTCTTTCTAAATCCACACCAGTGAATTTCCGATATCCGGAAGGAGTTCGCTGAGGATCTATCAGCCCTTCTGACTCCAAGAATCTGATCTTCGAGATAGTGACATCCGGGAAATCTCCTCGCAACTTGGCTAAGACTTCTCCAATGCTCAGATAGGCACGCACAGGAACTGCCATCAACTCACCCTTCCCTTAAAAAAAGTTAAACGAAATTTACCAATTTGAATTTCATCCCCAACTGCCAAAACAGACTCTTGAATGTGGTGAGCATTTAGGTACGAGCCGTTGAGACTTCCAAGATCAATGACATGAAACTCCGTTTGTAAATTCACGACGGTGCGAGTGATCTTGGCATGTTTGCGAGAGACGGTTACATCATCCAAAAATATTTCACTCATAGGCTCTCGTCCTATGGCCGTATCAGGTGAATCAACCAAAAATCTAGCTCCTTTATTGGGGCCAGCGATAACTATAAGCATCGCAGAATTTCTGGGAAGTTGGCTCACAATCTCACGCTCTTCCAAAGAGAGAACAGAATAAATCTCTTCCAAAGGTCTTGGTTTAGGCACAGATCGCAAAGCCGAAAGATGAATTGTTGAGGTCAGATCGTTTACGGAGCCACCGTCTGGAGCTTTTGAATCACCCATGTTAATCCCTCCTTCGCTGAGATTAACTCTCGATCTATATCTTGACTAAAGGATGACAGTATTCATAGCAACTGCAAAAATCAAGCCGTCAACGATTCATACTCAGCGCTGGTGAGGAGATCAGAAACCGGAGCAGAAATTTCAATCTCAGCAATCCAACCTTCGTTATACGGATCTTGATTGAGTAGTTCGGGAGTAGCGTCTAATGCGACATTGACTGAAATAATTGTACCGGTTAGCGGAGAATAAATTTCTGAAACCGATTTAGTTGACTCAACCTCTCCACACACCTCCCCGGATGTAACGATTTGCCCAACTTTTGGAAGTTGTACATACACGATGTCTCCGAGTGCGCTCTGTGCAAAGTCGGTTAGGCCAATGTGAAAACGCGTTTGCGAGCTACCACGAACCCATTCGTGTTCTTTGGTGTAATTCAAATCCTCCGGAATGCCAGACATTAGAGCTCCTCGTTGGTGTGTTTGCGTGCGGTGAATGCTAATCTCGAATAGTCAACTGCAGCGAGAAAGTACAACCCTATCCCCCATATCGCAAAACTCCACCCAAAAGAGTGAGCAAAAACGCCCCAGTGACTTTTACTGCTGAGAAGAAGAAATGGAAACGCGTAAAGTAAATTGAATGTAGCGGCTTTTCCCAAGAAAGTTACAACGAATATCTGCCCTGTTTTGCGCCGATAAAAAACCAAGAGAAAGAGCATGTACACATCACGAGACACAAGCAGAAAGACCATCCACCAAGGAATATAGTGTTTGAGAGCAAGGCCCAGAATTGTTGCAGCGATATAGAGTCGATCAATAGTCGGATCCATTGCCGCGCCGAATTTTGATTCTTGATTCAGCCAACGGGCGACTTTCCCATCGAAATAATCGGTCCATGCCCCTACCGCTAGGACCAGATAACTCCAGCCCTTGAGATTCTCACCCAAAAGAAGCCAGAGAAATAAAGGCACACCAAGAGCGCGGATAAAAGTCAGACCGTTGGGAATAGTGAGGTATTCGCGGCGAGTCTTTTGCATTCAAACTCCCCGTTCCTGCCGTTCACGCACCTTAATCGAAACTTCAACAGGGGAACCTTCGAAACCGAACTCTTCTCGTAAACGCCGTTCGATAAACCGGCGGTAACTTGGCTCCACCCACTCGCTCGAGAAGACAACGAATTTAGGTGGTGCGATTGTGACTTGCGTCGCGAATCTAATCTTTGGTTGTTTCCCCCCACGAACTGGTGGCGGAGTTGCGGCCACGAGGGCTCCTAAAAATGCATTGAGTTTTGCCGTGGGTATTCGCTTCTCCCAACTTCGAATTGCGGTCCTTAACGCAGGCGCAAGTCGATCGCGGTGCCATCCGGTTTTCGCCGAGAGATTTACTCGTTGCGCCCATGGATAACGTTCTAAATTTCGCTCCAACTCTTTTTCAAGTTGGGCACGTCTCTCCTCGTCAACCACATCCCATTTATTCATGACAAGAACCAGAGCGCGCCCAGCTTCTTCGGTCATAGTAACTATTCGGAGATCTTGCTCGGTGAGCGGAAGTGAGGCATCGATTACAACGACCGCAACTTCAGCACGGTCCAAAGCGGACGCGGTTCTCAAACTCGCGTAGTAATCGGTGCCGCTGTCATGAATGGCGCGTTTGCGGATTCCAGCAGTATCGATGAATCTCCACGTATCTCCACCTAATTCGATCAGTTCATCCACCGGGTCGCGCGTCGTACCTGCCACGTCATCGACCAACACTCGCGATTCTCCAGCTAGCGCGTTAAGTAAACTTGATTTACCCACATTTGGCCGACCAACTATCGCAATCCGTCGGTATCCATCATCTAGGAGCTCAGATCCTACTTCTGGGAGTTCGCGCACTAGCAGATCTAATAAATCCCCTGAACCTCGACCGTGAAGGGCAGAGACGAAATGTGGCTCCCCTAAACCCAGATTCCACAAACCATGAGCATTCTGCTCCTCAACAACTCCATCAACTTTGTTTGCTACCAAAATTGTCTTCTTTTTAGATCTACGCAATAGGGTCAAGAGAGCAGAATCTTCATCCAATGCCCCCACCTGCGCATCGACTATAAATAAAATGAGATCCGCTTCAGCTATAGCCAGCTCTGCACCCGCAGTTATTTTCTCCGAAATACCTTCAGGCTTGACCTCCCAACCCCCGGTATCAATCAGTACAAATGTTCGCCCGTTCCACTCCGCTTCATATTTCACGCGGTCTCGAGTGACCCCCGGAGTATCCTCAACAATCGCCTCTCGGCGTCCAATAATTCGGTTAACTAACGTTGACTTGCCCACGTTTGGCCGTCCAATTATCGCCACTTTGGGCAGCCCGAGGAGTGAACGCTCCTTGGCCCACTGCCAAATTACCTCGACAACCTCAGGTAGGTCCAAGAGGGTGGAATCTATTTCTAGTGCATCCTCTGCCATCTTAAGAGGTGAAATTTTCCGAGTGGAATCCAAGAGATCTCGTTCATGGAGCTCATGCGACACTGAATCCGTGGTCGTGCTTTCCAGGAGTTCTCTTTCACGCCTAAGCGCTCTCTGCTTGAGATCGGCATAGAGAAAAATCTTCAAGGGAGCATCTGGGGCAATAACTGTGCCAATGTCGCGCCCTTCAACAACGATCCCGTGCGGGGCACTCTCAATTGCCTCACGTTGCACCTCAAAGAGAAAAGCCCTGACCTCTGGAAGCGCCGAAAAGATCGAAACTTGATCAGTGACTCTAGGTGACCGGATCTCCTGCGTTACATCGGTCTCCCCCACAAATACCTGAGGCTCAATGGGATTCAGGTTGAAGGAAATCCCGGGAGTAGGAAGCGCGTTCAACGCTGCAAGAATCGCATTGGCTTCTTCCAAACCCTGCTCCAAAGCAAACCACGTGAGCGCACGATAGAGGGCACCAGTGTCAAGATATTGCCAGCGTGCCCGCTGAGCTACGGCTCGAGCCGTCGAGGATTTACCGGAGCCGCTAGGACCATCAATTGCTATTACGACGGTCGACATGCGAGTACCTTAACGCTTAATCACTACCCGATTGCCTCTCGAGGTTCGTGCACCTTCCAACCATCAATGAGCAGATGGTCGTAAACCTTTACCGCATCTACGTGGGAAAGAGAGAGGGTGACTAGACCGCTCTCCTGGCCGGGGGTGTGCTCAATGGAGAGATCCTCAACGTTCGCTGCCACACTTGCACACGAATCGAAAATTTTGGCTAATTGTCCAGGTCGATCATCAATGACGATCGGCAGGTACCAATAATCCCTCTTTTTCCCACCATGTTTGCCGGGAATTCGAGCATGATTGGCTCTGCCTTTTTCTAGTATCTCTACGGTCTTACGAAGATCATCGTTTTGTAGAGATATTGATAAATCTTCAAGTTGATGTGCAAATTCAGTGAGTAGCGCTCCAACTGCCTCACTATTTGCATGGAGTAGCTCCCCCCACAAGTTGGGATTTGACGCTGCCAGACGCGAGACATCTTTTAGCCCTTGTCCAGCCAACCCGATGTCACGATCTGACATTTCACTCAAAGTTGCAGACAGGAGTGAACTCACTATTTGCGGAAGGTGAGAAACTCCTGCAATTGCGTCATCGTGTTCCTTTGCTCCTAAAAGAACCGGTTTGCCACCCAATCCTGAGATTATCTCCAAGGCCGAGCTGATAGCCCTCTCTGAAGATGAGTAAGTCGGCGTATAAATCCAAATTCTTCCTTCAAAGAGGTCGCCGCGAGCCCCGGCTGGACCAGAAATCTCTCGTCCAGCCATGGGGTGAGTTGAGCAGAAACGAGAAGAAATTTCTGAAAAATTCTCTATCTCATGTAAAACATCAGACTTTAAACCACCAATATCCATAAGTGTTGATTGAGGGTATTGACTTGCGTACTCCTTTATCAAAGACGGAATCGCTAAAATCGGAGTCGCAATGATTATTACCTCTGGGACATCCTGCATCGCCGGCTGTTTGATCAACGATTGAGCGAGGAGCTCGGAGGTTGGATTTTCATCTTCGATCGACAATTGAAATCCCACTTGCTTTAAACCTAGGGCGATTGAGGTTCCAATCAGCCCCGCTCCTACAACATGAACGCGAGTAAAAGTTCCCACTATTGGGCTATATCTCGACGCAAAACTTCAGCTCCGCGCTTATATACATGCTTGATCTCAGCATGAGATAGCTCCGAATGGGTGTGAACCATGACGCGAACCACCTTTTTCAGTGAATTAACGACCGGGATCTCTCGAGCACACATGAGAGGAACATCGCCTAAATCCAACTTTCGAGCTGCCGCCGCCGGGAAATCCGAGATCAGATCCTCGGTTGCGGTGAAAAAGATGGAGATGAGATCTTCCTTCAGAATTGAATTCTTTTCAAAAATTTCCTTCAGTAATTCAGTTACCGCTTCAGCCATCTCTATTGGGTCATCCTGTTGCAATTGGGTAGCACCCCGAATCGCTCTCACTCTCATTTTCCTAGCCTACAGTTCATGGCGGATTTCAAGTCAACATGCGATTCTAAAAATAAAAAAGTTTATAAATTTATTAAATATTTTATAGTTTTAAATCATTCCTAAATGTCTATAAAACGACAGGACAAAAATATCATTCTTCCATAAAGACTTTTTATCGATAATAAACTTATTTGTAGCGCTCTATATTGTCGATTTATATTTATTTTAAGTATTTCTTTAAATAGAGAAAACCATAAATTTCTTAAATCAAAAAAGTTTTATAGATTTAACTTTAAAACCTTAAATAAATTAGTTAATTCGACCTCATTTAGCTTTCGATAACGCCCCACTCCGGTTTCAGATAAAGCGATAGGCCCAAAATCGGTACGAACCAACCGCAATACTGGGATCTCAAAATATTCAAAAATCCGACGTACGATGTGATACCTACCCTCGTGAATAGAGATTTCAACCCACGAATGTTTAGGATTGATCTCTCGTACCGTCTGAATCTTCAGAGCTCTTGCCAGACCATCTTCTAAAGCGACCCCGAGTTCTATCTCATGCAACTGATCTTTTGATAGCACTCCTTCGATTTCAATCAGATACTTCTTTACTAGTCCATATGACGGATGGGATGCGCGATGGGCTAGATCCCCATCGTTGGTGAGCAATATCAAACCTTCGCTCTCCCGATCCAAACGGCCGACGTGAAATAACCTTTCTTGACGATCTTTAAAATAATCTCCTAGTGAGGCACGCCCATCTGGGTCCGACATTGTGGATAAAACTCCGATTGGTTTATGAAAAGCAAGATAAACATTAGTTTTTTTAGCGGAAATAGCCTCACCATCAACTTCAACTTTAGAGATTTCTGGATTTATTTTCGTCCCAAGCTCTAGAATTTGCTGACCATCAACGCTTACTCGGCCAGCCAGAATTAGCTCTTCACTTGCGCGTCTACTTGCCACCCCGGCATCGGCCAGCACTTTCTGGAGTCGGATTAAAGTCATTGCGTCCTCTCATCACGGCCAATCTGGGCGTGGTTTACTGTCGAGCCTCTGAAGTCTAAAGGTTAGATGGAGAGAAATAAAGCCAGACTGTTTCTCTCAATCAATCAACGTGGCAAGAACTTCATCTAATCCATCAAGATCCGGCAGAAATGGAGCCAGAGCAGGTAGATCTTCGATCCCACGAATTCCAATTTTTTCCAAGAAATAACTGGTGGTGCCGTAGAGAATCGCTCCCGATTCATGTTCAACACCTCGTTCCTCGACCAAACCACGAGTCAACAGGGTCTTCATGACCGCTTCAACATTAACTCCACGAATTGCAGAGACACGAGCTCGCGAGACTGGCTGCCGATAGGCGATCACTGCCAGAGTTTCCAATGCGGCTTGGGTGAGGCGAGTTTGTTGCCCATCCAACACAAATTTCTCGACTAAAGGTGATTGATCAGGGTGGCTGTAGAAGCGCCATCCTCCGCCAACCTCTCGGAGTTGAAAGCCTCTCCCCTGCTCCTCGTAGCTCTGAGCCAGGAGACGCAGAGTTGCGGCCACCGTCTCGGTCGGGACCTCAGTGATTTGAGCCAGAATGACTTCATTTACAGGTTCATCTACAACCATGAGGATAGCTTCTAACGCTCTTTGGAGTTCATCTTCAGACATTTATTCCTCTTTTGTCTTACTCTCGGTGGCTTCAATTTCACGATCAAACTCATCGCTCACCTCAACATGAGCTTCTTCTCCGGCCAGCCAGGTTATTTGCAACTCCCCGAGCGCGATAACTTGTTCAAATCGGAGAGCCCCTTCGCGATAGAGCTCTAAAAGAGCTAGGAAGCGAGCCACGACCATCAACGTAGAATCAGCATCGCTAATCAAATTCCGAAAGCTAGCCCTTCCGCTTCGGCGCAGAAATTCCACGATTTTGGCGGCTTCAATAGCAACGCTGACCAATGGTTGGTGAATGTGATCCACTCCCAATATTGGCGTCGTTTTAGGCGCTAAAACGCGTTCAGCGATAGCAGCAAATCGAGGAGCGCCTACACCGAGGAGCACCTCCGGCAGGAGCGCAGCAAAATGGCTCTCCATCGCGACCAGACGTGCAAAACTTTTATCTGCTATCTCAATGCGTTTATGAAAAATCGACGCGATCTCTTTAAAAGCACGATATTGCAATAGTCGTGCAAAGAGCAGGTCTCGTGCCTCCAAGAGTGCGAGATCTTCCTCGTCTTCGATCTCCCCACTTGGCAATAATCTGGCGGCTTTGAGGTCCAGGAGGGTTGCAGCAACAACGAGGAATTCAGTTGTTTGATCGAGATCCCAACCCTGCTCCGAGCCCTCTAAAGCCCTTATATACGCAATAAAATCATCTGTTACAACGCCGAGTGATATTTCGGTGATATCCATTTTATGGCGCGAAATCAGCTGCAAGAGCAGGTCAAAGGGGCCGTCGAAATTGCTCAGATGCACAGAGAAAGCCGACTCACTCCCCTCTGTCAAAAGATCACTCATGAGGAGAAAGGTACTCAAATCGCGCTTGCCTTGTGCACCGCACCGCCGTAAAGTCCACCACATGGCAAATAGCACTTCAAAGGTTTCTCGACTCGCAGATAAATCGACAAATCGGGATGAGGAGCTAGCCACGACCTCGACGATTTTGGGGCGGACAGCGCTCGATTTTCCCCAGTCGGTCCGGACTCCAGAACCTGGTCCCGCCAGAGTTATCTCAGTTGTAAATCAAAAGGGTGGAGTGGGCAAGACGACCACTGCCATCAATTTGGGGGCGGCACTCGCAGAGCTGGGTCGCCGCGTTCTCCTTATTGATTTTGATTCTCAAGCTTCCATGACCACAGGTTTAGGAATTAAACCAGCGCAATTGAAAGAACAATACGGTTCGATCTGGTACTTGCTTAACGATCCACAGACCGGGATTCAAAATTTTATTCTCAAATCCAATGTTTCAGGGCTAGATTTTGTAAGAGGTCATGAGGACCTTGCCGCGGCTGAAGCAGCCTTCGTCACTGAAATTGCTAAAGAACACAAATTGCGGAAAATTTTGGCACCAGTTCTGGATCAATATGACGATATTTTGATTGACTGCTCTCCTTCGTTGGGTACGCTCACCATCAACGCCTTAACAGCCTCCAATGGAGTTTTAATTCCCATGGAGTGCGAGTACTTCGCTGTTTTAGGTCTCTCTCTCGTGAAGAAGACCATCGAAAAAATCCGGGAAAATACCAATCCTCATCTGGTTATCGATGGCATTTTGGCGACTATGTTTGATCGCAAGACAGGTCATTCCCGAGACGTACTGGAACTCATTGATAATGAATTCCCAGAGGAGTTACTCGACACGATCATCTCTCGAACTGTCCGATTCTCCGAGTCAACTGTAAGAGGTGAACCCGTTACAACATATGCGAGCAGTTCATTAGGAGCTCTCTCCTACCGCCGGTTGGCCCGCGAACTTATTACCCGTGGAGGTGCAAAGTGAGTCGTCGCGTAAGTTTGCCGGGGGCGGAAGAACTATTCCGCCAGACAACAACATTAAGTGCGGTTCCTTCGAGCGCTCCCACGCCAATCGAAGATCAACCCCAAGCAGAAATTTTGCCCAACCACAAAAAGAGTGTTCGGACTACTCCACGCAGAAGAGTAAATGCGTTTGATCGCTCGCCAAGTGGACGAGAGCGCCATGATGAGAAGATCACCGTATACCTGTCTCCAGAAGAACTTTATGATTTGGAACAAGCACGATTAGCGCTACGAGGGGATTTAGGTTTGGCAGTAGACCGCGGTCGCATAGTCCGTGAATCTTTGGCGATCATCATCGCCGATTTGGAATCCAAAGGTGACCAGTCAATCATTGCCCGTCGCTTACGCGGCCGTTAATCGCTAATCACTAATTATTGAGTTAAGGGTTACTTTCAACTTCCCGAGCGAGCCCGAGGGTGAGCGTTGGCGTAATTCTCTCTTAATTTGTCGATGGTTACCAAGGTATAGATCTGCGTAGTAGTGACCGAGGAATGACCCAACAACTCTTGTACCACTCGCACATCTGCTCCCCCATCCAAGAGATGCGTTGCATAGGAGTGACGGAGCGAGTGTGGAGAGACCACAGTTTCAATATTGGCTCTCATCGCCGCTTCGGAAACGCTTCTCCACATAGATTGTCGTGAGAGCCGGCCACCCCGATCATTAAGAAAGAGAGCAGTTCGATCGTGCGCTACCAAGTGTGGGCGAACTCTGACGAGATATTGGTCAAGGGCTTCGCGGGCATAACTTCCAAGGGGTACGACCCTCATCTTTCCGCCTTTACCAGACAAACGTAAACTGGAAACTTCACCTCCATCAATCTTCATGACATCCGAAACATTTAACGAAACAATTTCAGAGATACGAGCTCCGGTTCCATAGAGAAGCTCAATGATGGCACTCTCACGGATGGCATGGGGATTTCCTGCAGATTTCGTCGCTTCAATCAAGTCACTCACTTCTGCAATAGAGAGTGCTTTAGGAAGACGAATCTTAGTTTTTGGAGGTTTTACCTCTTTTATCAGATTTAATGATTGATTTTCTTTTGTTACGAACTCGACAGCTTTGCGAATAGCGACAACTGCTCGAGCAATAGAACTCTCCGCTAAACCTCTCTTGCGCCCACTCGCAATGAATTCTTCGAGTTCTCGCGGTGAAACCCGCGATAAATCTTCGATATGCAGGTCCTCTATAAATCGAACCAGATCTCTTTCATAAGAACTAATCGTATTCTTGCTAAGTCCGCGTTCAACGATGAGAAAATTGAGATACTCGCGCAGTTGCGAGCTAGCGAGAGTCATTTCCCTTAATCGCAGCTGCGATCAAACCAGCGAATAATGGGTGCGCCTTAGTTGGCCTCGACAAGAATTCAGGATGAGCTTGTGTACCTACATAGAAAGGATGTTCGCCCTGGCTTAATTCAACAAACTCAACTAAAGCTCCATCTGGAGATAACCCCGAAAAGATTAACCCTGCCGCAGAGATAACCTCTCGATATTTATTATTTACCTCATATCGGTGGCGATGACGTTCATTAATTTGAGGCAAACCATAAAGTTTAAATACTAGAGAACTTGGGAGAAGATGAGCGGGGTACAAACCAAGTCGCATGGTTCCGCCCATATCTCCTTGCCCGGCCACAATCTCCTGTTGGCTACTCATTGTTGAGATCACAGGATCGGGAGTAGTTGGGTCAAATTCTGCAGAGTTCGCCTCATTGAGTCCGGCAACATTTCGTGCTAATTCAATAACCATGCATTGCAGGCCCAAACAAAGTCCTAATGTCGGAATTTTGTTCTCTCTTGCAAAACGAAGTGCTCCGACCTTTCCGTTGATCCCACGAACTCCAAATCCTCCCGGTACACAGATCGCATCCACATCATCGAGAAGAGCTCTTGCTCCTTCCAAAGTTTCGCATTCATCACTTGCGACCCACTTGATATTCACTCGAGAATTATTAGCAAATCCGCCTGATCGCAACGCCTCTGTAACTGAAAGATATGCATCTGGGAGATCGACATATTTTCCCACTAGAGCAACTGTCACCTCATGCGCCGGATGATGAACTTTTTGAAGAAGTTCATCCCATTCTCCCCAGACCACATCACTTCCTACCAAACCCAAACGTTTGACTACGTAGGAATCAAGGCCCTCGGAGTAAAGTACCTTAGGGATGTCATAAATACTTGGAGCATCTACAGCAGCAACTACCGCTTCTAAATCAACATCGCACATAGTTGAGATTTTACGTTTCACAGATTCTGGAATGCTCCGATCGGAGCGCACCACGATTGCATCTGGAGTTATGCCGATGGAACGTAGCGCTGCGACACTGTGTTGAGTTGGCTTGGTCTTCAACTCTCCAGATGGCCCAATGTATGGAACCAAAGAAACATGAAGGTAGAAGACATTTTCTCGCCCTACATCTTGTCGAATTTGCCGCGCAGCTTCTAGGAAGGGAAGGGACTCAATGTCACCTACCGTTCCTCCAACTTCAGTGATAACGATGTCGACCTCAGGACCAGCCATCGCTCGAATTCTTTCTTTGATTTCGTTGGTGATATGCGGGATAACTTGAACGGTATCTCCCAAATAATCTCCCCGACGTTCACGTGCAATAACATTGGAGTAGACCTGTCCTGTTGTAACGTTCGCAAAACCAGCCAAATTTCGATCTAGAAAGCGTTCGTAATGTCCGACATCTAAATCTGTTTCAGCTCCATCATCGGTAACAAAGACTTCACCGTGCTGAAAAGGATTCATTGTGCCTGGGTCAACGTTGATATACGGATCCAACTTCTGCATTGTTACTCTCAAGCCGCGCGAGGTGAGAAGTCGTCCGAGGCTCGAGGCAGTAAGACCTTTTCCTAAACTTGAAGCCACTCCGCCGGTTACAAATAAATGTTTGGTCACATGAGTATTGGTCACGGGAAACTAATTTATCACGCTTTCATTGACCATCTCCAGCAACTCTCGTGCGTGTTCGATAGCGGTAAGCGAATCTTCTTGACCGGAGAGCATTCTTGCTATCTCAACGTATCTCTCCTCCGAGGTTAGAACTGCTACATCGGAGATGCTTACACTTCCCCCTTCGCTCTTGCGAACCACCAAATGGTTATCTGCCCAAACTGCCACCTGAGCTAAGTGGGTAACGACAATTACTTGCGCATCCTTTGCTAATCCGCGCAATCGCCTTCCAACTTCCACTGCAGCTTTACCACCTACTCCCGCATCCACTTCATCAAAAATATAGGTCGGCACTTTACTGATTGAGGCCAGCACAACTTCAATGGCTAGCATGATTCGGGACAACTCCCCACCACTGGCAATTTTCGAAATTGGACCTGCAGCCGCTCCTTGATGACTGGTGAACAAAATAGAAACGTCATCCAAGCCACTAGTTGTAAATTCGGAAATAAGAGTCCCGGGACGCGAATTAACCTCGATAATGATGGAGGAATCTGGCATCGCCAAGGCATGTACCTCTGTAGTGATCTTCACTTGCAACTCCCGGGCAGCGGAATTTCGATTTTGAGTTAATTTTTGTGCGGCAAGTTGCAGTCGAGCAAAAACTGATTTTAATTCCCCTTCCAAGTCAGCGATTAGTTCATCTCCCCCTTCCAAGTCAGCGATTCGCCTAGAACTATCGCCTGCACGTGAAATTATTTCGGATAGCGCTTGTTCACGATCGCTACCCTCTCCAAATTTCTTTATCAGCGCGCTAATTCCACTTTTACGCTCTTGCAGGTACTCTAAACGAGTTGGGTCAGCATCTAGTGCAGAGAGGTAACGCAAAAGCCCACCGGATACTTCTTGTATTCCAAATAAATGCTCCCCCAGTCTTTCAGAAATCAACTCCAATTGAGATTCCTGAGTTGAGAGATGATCCAGCGCTCTTTTGGCTGCGGAAAGTGCAGCAAAGACTGAGATTTCATCCGTTTCCATGCAGTTCAAAGCCAGACTCACGGCTTGTTGCAATTCGTCAACGCTGCTTAACCTATTTAACTCTTGATTAATTTCGTTAAGCTCTCCCACTCTTGGCGAGAGAAGAGAGAATGCGTTCATAAACTCAGACAATTTCTTCAGCTCAATTTCTCGAACCAGTCGATCCTGATGTAAATGTGAGATGCGTGCTTCAATCTCTCGACACTCGCGAAAGAGGGCGGATACCTCCATTGCGAGAACGCTGTTCTCTCCAAATACATCCAGGATCTCTCTCATAAAGCCTGGTTTAGTCAATCTGTTATTACTTGACTGCGCATGAACCTCAACCAATGACTGCGCCAATTCGCCAAGTCGATGTGCAGTAACAAAAACTCCACCAGCACTCAATTTCGATTTTCCCTCATTCGTCACCGTTCGAGAGATGGTGAGAGTTTGTCCTTCCAATTCAGCATCAAGTTCATCAACTTCGTAAACAAGATTGGCGGGAATTGAAAATCGACCAGAAACAGTCATTCGTGACTCCCCGGTACGAACTTTTGCAGCCTCTGACTTACCACCCAATATGAGAGAGAGAGCAGTTAAGACCATAGTTTTGCCCGCACCAGTTTCACCAGTCAATACGTTCAATCCAGGCTTAAATTCAATCTCCGCCTCTTCGATCACACCTAAATTCCGAATATGGATCTCTTCTAGACCTGCAAAATCCTCACTCACCACGCCAGCCTTCGATCGGTAATTTAAATTTCGCCACGAGCCTGTCTGTAAACACTGCTGCTTCTATGTGGAGCAACTCCACGCGTTGGTCTGATTTTTTAATGATTACGCGATCTCCTGACAAAACTGGAATTTTGCGCATTCCATCGGCTGAGATCATCGCCTCTGGAGATTCAATGTCCAAAACAATAGAAGAATTCGGTGAAATAACCATCGGTCTGGAAAAGAGCGCATGAGCAGCTAAAGGGAGCACCACGATCGCCTCAACTTCTGGCCACAAAACTGGACCACCGGCGGAAAAGGCATAAGCAGTAGACCCTGTAGGTGTCGCACAAATGACTCCATCACAGCCCCACCGAGAAAGTGGACGATCATCAATTTGCACAAAAAGTTCCACCATCTGGGAGTGACTACGTTCGATCGTGAATTCGTTGAGAGCCCAACCATATGCAATCACTTCACCTGCGCGTTCTACCACGAGACCTAGCAAGAGACGAGGTTCGCCTCGGTAATCCTTATCAGCTATTGATTTAGCAAGCGCCTTTGCAGATGGGCGAACAATCTCAGCCAAAAAACCCACATTTCCTAGGTTAACTCCAAGAATTGGAATTGCAGTTCCAAGTACCAACTCTGCCGCCCGCAAAATAGTTCCATCACCACCGAGAACAACTGCGATTTCACAGTCAAGTGTGTCTCCCATCTCCTCACAGTTCGGTAAACCGCCGGAAAAATTGGTAACACAGATAATCCCTCGTGCCTGAAGTTCGAGTATCAACTCCCGAGCAAAGGTAACTGCTTCGGGCTTGGTGGGATGAAGAACTAAAAGTGCTCTTCGGATCGCAAACTCTTTGGAATTCTCCTTACTGCTATTGAGGACCATCTGCAATCGCCCCTTCAAGATCAGCCGCATTCAATTCTTGTTGGCCTCGGCGCATCCAGAGAAAATATTCAACATTTCCTGCTGGTCCTGGTAAGGAACTTGCCACCACACCCATACAACCCAAGCCCATATCGTACGCAGAATCGGCAACCTCTTGCACGGCGGACCGGCGTAGAACTGGATCCCGCACCACTCCCCCTGCACCCAATCTTTCGCGGCCCACCTCGAACTGTGGCTTCACCATTACCAAGAAATCTGCCTGAGGAACTGAAACACTCACTAAAGCGGGCAGAACCAACGTAAGGGAGATGAAGGAGAGATCGGCAACGACAATTTGTGCTGGTTCACCAACCTGATCCAAAGTTAAATGGCGAACATTTGTCCGATCAAGAATGATCACACGAGGATCTTGCCGTAACTCCCATGCCATCTGTCCGTACCCAACATCAACTGCAATAACATCTTTTGCACCACGTTTGAGTAGAACATCTGTAAATCCGCCAGTAGAAGCCCCCGCATCTAGCGCACGCTTACCTACAACGTTAATTTCGGTGAAATGATCAAGAGCCCCAGCTAATTTATGACCCCCTCGTGAGACAAAATCATCTCTCTCACCTTGGATCACAATTGAGGTTTGTGCATCTACTTGTGTGGCTGGTTTGCTCGCGGGGATTCCACTTACCAAAACAGTTCGCGATTCAATGAGATCTGCCGCATGATCACGAGAACGGGCAAGACCACGACGAACCAGTTCAGCGTCGAGCCGCGTCTTCATGATTCGACTACTTACCGTCTATAGAGCGCAGAGCTTTCTCCAACTGAGTATGAACCGCTTCAAAACCTTGACTATGTGCCTCCAAATCAAGTGATTGAATCTGCGCAATCTCTTCCCTCAAAAATTCAAGGTCAACATCAACTCTCTCATTGTAATTTTCTAAAGCCATGGGATAACGCTATCTATAACCTGTGCAAATGGCTCGCTTCAACCTGCCAACGGCTTGCCACTCCAAGAGGTGATTTCCAAAATCTTCTCCGGACAGATCCTTCTACGGAGACCCAATCATCAACTTTTAAAGCCAGAGCACTCTTCCTGGGCCTTAAAGACCAAGCCGCAATATCTAACGTATCCACTTCGCGCTTCTTACCTTGATCTCCCTTTCGGTCGATAACGATTCGAAATTCAACAACAAAATCACCACTCGGCAATTGCTTCTCTGTAGGCAAACTGCTCACACGACCCACGAGGAAAATATCATTTCTTGGCACTCGAGGCACTTTAAGAGATGGAACTGCCTTACTCTCCGCATTGGATTTGACTCTCATTCAAACTATCTCTCCATTCACCATCTAGCGCATAAGGATGTACAGACATTAGGCTGAAACTTCTGCCGCCATCGTTCTTATCGAAAAAATCGTGGATAAAGATGCCATGTGAATAAATAGAGAAAAAAAAGAGCGCCTACGATTTGAATTCAATCAAATCGTAGGCGCTCTTTATAAATGATGTCCGGCGGCGATCTACTCTCCCACAAGGTCCCCCTTGCAGTACCATCGACGCTGAGAGGCTTAGCTTCCGGGTTCGGAA
>JAYTQV010000024.1:0-27278 GCA_043746515.1 Actinomycetes bacterium
AATTTGTAATGACTTACGTACCAACGATTCAATGAATCATCTTTGACATCAACCTCCTTGCCAGTGGGACCAAGCTTAAGTACGAGCACACGTGAAACACCTGAAATGAAACCCAATACGAAATATAGAAATTTATTTCGTGATTTTTGCGAGCCACTCGAATACATCGCTGCGCCCCTAGGAATGTTTGCTCTGGAACGCCAATTTTCATAGTTTAAGAGATCTGTGGCGATTCATAGCGTTGCGTTTAGTTCCCCCGAGTGAGAGAAATAGACTCACATGGTGGCTTTTCCAATTGCTCATGATCAATGGAATTACGAAGATGAGGAGACCACAAAATATGCTCAACGATTGTGGTGGAATAGAATTCCGCGGCAGGTTGATTTCACGCTAATTGGAAAACCTGGTAATTCGCAGGTAGCGCCTATACTTTAAATTGCACTCGCCGTTGTTGTATCCTTACCCGAATTAAGAACAGTGAAATTTGGCCCTTGAACCGTAGATTTCAATGTGAAGAGTGTTAACGATAGTAAATGATGCGCAGCGGCGTGCATCTTAATTGAAATGGTTTTGGCACTAAAGAAGAACCTTCTGTCACTGCCTCTTTCACCCCAGTGCAAAGTAGTTTGCTACGCCACCTGATGACCAGGATCTCCTTCTGGCTATGGGATTAACGTTAAGGTGAGCCGATTAAAGATTTATGAAGCAGGGTTCAGAATCGCTTCCCGACGATCTAGGCGCTCACTCTGGGCAATAATGGCGAGGCGATCATCCTCTGAAAGGCCGCCCCAAATTCCATACGGCTCTTGAACTGTCAAGGCATGGCGACGGCAGGCTTCAATTACCGGGCAGGCTGCGCAGACCGCTTTGGCGTTTGCCTCTCGGTTGGCACGACGAGGTCCACGTTCCCCATCTGGATGGAAAAACATCTCCGTCGGAAGTTCGCGACACGCTCCTTGGTATTGCCACTCCCACTCAGATGCCACTGGACGTGGAAGCCGTGAAATTTCAGCCATTGTGCTCTCCTTCTGTAAACCTCTGTATTATGAAATAAGGCTACAACCGATTCATAGGTTGTTCAACCAAATTTGATGTGATTTGAGAGATAGCACTTCGATTCATAGACGCTTCAAGTGGCACAAACTCTCCCATTCCGCGACCATTGGCCCATGTCTTTTGAGCCGCAACACCAAGCGCCTGGGAGCGCTGGTAATGTGGAGAGCGAGCTCGCCTATTTAACGGTTGCAGCGGTCGCTAGACGCCTAGGAGTCGCTCCCGGAACCCTGCGAACATGGGATCGTCGCTACGGATTAGGCCCGTCGGAGCACAGCGCTGGCTCGCATCGTCGCTACTCGTCCAGTGATTTAGCGCGCTTGACCTATATGCACCGACTGGTGATCTCGGGGGTCGCACCGGCGCAAGCGGCAAAATTGTCCGTTGGCCACGCGGATGGATCCGTAGTAGAACGGGTGATGCCAGAGCAGCGCACCGATAAGGAACTCGTGAGATACCTTTTCAAGGCCGCAGAATCTCTCGATAGGGTGGCGGTAGAGGGTGAAATCCGCAATCAAGTAACTCTTCATGGAACTGCTCAAACCTGGATGAACGTGTTGGTCCCCTTACTCTGCTTTATGGGGGACGAGTGGGAGCGGACTGGTGAGGGGATAGCAGCTGAGCACTTGGTGACAGACGCGCTTAAAAGGATTTTGGGAGAACGGATTTTTGTAGAAAATCCGCGTAACGATGTGCCGGTCTTGCTTGCCTGTGTGGGTGAAGAACTGCACTCTCTCGCAATCACCGCCCTTGCTGCTTCGTTAGCAGAGGAAAATATTCAAGTTCACTTGTTGGGGGCTAGAACTCCGCTCTTGGCAATTGCCGAAGTCGTGCGTCGCGTTGGGCCACCTGCCATCTTCCTATGGAAGCAACTGCCTGAAAATGCCGCCTTGGAGTCTTTGAAATCTTTACCGGCTGTAAGACCTGCCCCTCGCGTGATTTTAGGTGGGCCAGGTTGGTCAGAGGTCGAATGTGGTGGTGCCGTTTTAGCAAAAGATTTAGTCGCTGCTTCTCGCGAAATTTCATTAGCTCTAGGTTTGTAACTAGTTGATAGTAAGTGCACCTTTAAAATCTGGCTTTAGGTTGCCCCTAGACTTACCCAATGATGGAAAAAGCCCGCGATAAAGTCATCTTGATGGGGCTGACCTACGATGATGTTTTATTACTTCCGGATGCCTCCGAAGTTGTTCCGAGTGAGGTCGAAACTAAGACACGCCTGACCCGCAATATCTCCCTTGCTATTCCAGTTATCTCCTCAGCCATGGATACCGTCACGGAATCAGCCATGGCAATCGCCATGGCTAAGGCTGGCGGAATCGGAATATTGCACCGTAACTTGTCGATCGAAGATCAGGTGAAGCAAGTTAGTGTGGCCAAGCAGCAAGGAATCGTTGGGGCTGCGGTCGGTGTTGGGGCAGATGGTTTTGCTCGCGCTATTGCTCTCATCGAAGCGGGCGTTGATGTGATCGTGGTTGATACCGCGCACGGTCATCACCGCGGAGTCCTCGACTCAGTTGCACGGATTAAAAAAGAGTTTGCTCATATTGAGATCATTGGTGGAAACGTAGCAACTCGCGCGGGTGCCCAAGCGTTGATCAATGCAGGCGTCGATGCAGTCAAAGTTGGTGTCGGTCCGGGTTCCATCTGCACGACTCGCGTTGTAGCTGGAGTTGGCGTTCCACAGCTGACCGCGATTATGGAAGCGTATAAAGCTTGCTCAGCAGCCGATATCCCACTTATTGCAGATGGCGGCTTGCAACATTCGGGAGATATTGCCAAAGCGATAGTTGCCGGTGCAGACACGGTGATGGTCGGTTCTCTTCTGGCTGGTTGTGATGAATCACCAGCGGATTTAATTGAGATTAATGGTAGAAAATATAAGGGTTATCGCGGAATGGGTTCGCTAGGTGCGATGCAATCTCGTGGAGAGCAGAAGTCATATTCCAAAGATCGTTACATGCAAGATGATGTACTAGCAGAAGATAAATTAGTTCCAGAAGGAATCGAAGGAAAGGTTAAATACAGCGGACCTGTCGCCGCAGTGGTACATCAATTGGTTGGTGGCTTACGCTCTGGAATGGGTTATGCAGGCGCCCCTGATATCGCAACTCTTAAGAGTAGAGGTCAACTCATTCAAATCACGTCGGCTGGATTGCAAGAGAGTCATCCCCATGACATCTTTGATGTAGCAGATGCACCCAACTATCGCGGCACGAACTAATCCGCGGAAAGTACCGAGGAAAAGCAATGAACGAAATTGAGATAGGGCCGGGCAAGCGCGCACATATTGCCTACTCATTTGACGATATTGCAATTGTTCCTAGCCGTCGCACTCGTGATCCCGAAGAGGTTTCGATTCAATGGCAGATTGATGCCTACAAATTTGAACTACCAATGTTGGCAGCCCCTATGGACTCCGTAGTGTCACCAGAGACAGCCATTGCAATTGGAAAATTGGGTGGAGTCGGTGTTCTTAATCTAGAGGGTTTATGGACCCGCCATGAGGATCCACGTATCGCACTCGGTGAGATTGCATCATTGCCGCAAGAGCAGGCGATTGGACGTATGCAGCAGCTTTACTCCGCCCCAATTCAACCTGACCTCATTAAGGCCAGGCTCGCCGAAATACGTGCGGCAGGTGTAACCGTCGCTGGATCACTCTCTCCGCAGCGTACGGCTGAGTTACACGAAGTTGTTGTTAAAGCTGGCGTTGACCTATTTGTAATACGTGGAACTACAGTAAGTGCCGAGCATGTGTCGTCAAAGACCGAGCCACTTAATTTGAAGAAATTCATTTACGAACTTGATGTGCCTGTAATCGTTGGTGGCTGCGCTACCGCGACTGGTGCACTGCATTTGATGCGCGCAGGTGCCGCAGGTGTATTGGTTGGCTTTGGCGGAGGCGCCGCTCATACCACTCGCACAGTTCTGGGTATTGCAGTGCCTATGGCCTCAGCCGTCGCCGAGGTTGCATCTGCTCGCCGCGACTACATGGATGAATCTGGTGGACGTTATGTTCACATTATCGCCGATGGATCGGTTGGGCGTAGTGGAGATATCGCCAAAGCCATTGCATGCGGCGCCGATGCCGTCATGATGGGAAGTCCACTTGCACGTGCCACGGAGGCACCTGGTAGGGGTTGGCATTGGGGAGCAGAGGCACATCATGTTGAGCTTCCACGTGGAGATAGAGTCTTTGTTGGCACAGTTGGAACGTTGCAAGAAATTCTTACTGGCCCTTCGCATACCTCTGACGGTTCTATGAATCTCTTTGGTGCGTTGCGACGTGGAATGGCAACATCAGGCTATTCCGATCTCAAAGAATTCCAGCGGGTAGAAGTAGTTATTCATCGTGCCTGAGCTAGTTCTTGTCGTTGATTTCGGCGCTCAATATGCCCAACTCATCGCCAGGCGAGTTCGTCAGGCCAATGTCTATTCTGAGATTGTTCCATCGACGATGTCGGTTGCAGAAATTGTTGCAAAGAAACCTCGCGCAATTATCTTAAGTGGTGGACCGTCCAGTGTGTACGAAGTTGGTGCACCAACTCTGGATCCAACCCTCTTCGATTTCAACATCCCGATCTTCGGAATCTGTTACGGGTTTCAAGCCATGGCTCGTGCCCTTGGCGGAGTAGTAACACAGACTGGTAAATCAGAGTTTGGTCGCACAACAATGAGCCATGACTTTAGTTCTAAATTATTGACAGGGCTCGACGCGCAATCGAGAGTCTGGATGAGTCACGGCGATTCTGTCACGCAAGCGCCTGCTGGTTTCACAGCTATTGCTCGGACTGAAGACACCCCGATAGTCGCCTTTGAAAATTCGGATGCGACTCTTGCTGGAGTGCAATTTCATCCAGAGGTTCTTCACTCCGAAAACGGTCAAGAGATATTGCGCCATTGGTTGGTGGATATCGTTGGGTGCGAACCTAACTGGACTAGTGAGAACATTGTTGCGACCGAAATAGCAAAGATAAAAGCTCTGGTTGGAAATAAACATGTTATCTGCGGATTATCCGGTGGAGTTGATTCAGCCGTAGCTGCAGCGATTGTTCAGAAAGCAATTGGCTCAGCACTTACCTGTGTCTTTGTAGATCATGGATTACTGCGTGATGGAGAGGCCGAGCAAGTCGAGAAAGATTTTGTTGCAGCGACTGGAGTTGATCTAAAAGTCGTTGATGCGCGCGAAATTTTTTTAAAGGCGCTCGTGGATGTAACGGATCCAGAAACGAAACGTAAAATAATTGGGGCTGAGTTTATTCGCGCATTTGAATCCGCTGCACGAGAAATTTCAGAACATGAGAGTGTAGATTTTCTTGTGCAGGGAACTCTCTACCCAGATGTTGTTGAATCAGGGGGTGGAACAGGAACTGCCAATATTAAGTCTCACCACAATGTAGGTGGATTGCCCGATGACTTGCAATTCACATTAATCGAGCCCCTACGCACATTGTTTAAAGATGAGGTACGAGAAGTTGGGATTGAACTGGGACTTCCCAGTGAAATTGTGTGGAGACAGCCATTTCCAGGCCCAGGACTTGCTATTCGTATCATCGGAGCAGTAACTGAGAATCGACTTAGTATTCTGCGAAAAGCCGATTTGATCGCACGCGATGAGTTAAAATTAGCAGGTCTTGAACGTCAAATATGGCAATGTCCCGTTGTTCTTCTCGCTGAAGTTCGAAGTGTAGGTGTTCAAGGAGATGGTCGTACTTACGGTCATCCCATTGTTCTTCGCCCAGTATCGAGTGAAGATGCAATGACCGCGGACTGGAGTCGCTTACCGTATGACGTGCTCGAAAAAATTTCGACACGAATTACAAATGAAGTGAGAGAAGTAAACAGAGTGGTGCTCGATATCACGAGCAAACCACCTGGAACTATTGAGTGGGAGTGAAAGTGAATCTGCGCAAGGGGCTGATCGCAACTATGACAGTTGCGACACTGGGTCTTGGTCTTGCCCCGACGCTTTTAGTTTCTCCTAGCTTCGCCTCTACACCAACTCCTTCTGCTACTGGTTGGAACTCTCCTGAACCTTCCGAATCAAATTCAGAAGGGAACTCCGGTTCCTCGCAATCTTCAGAGACGGAGAGAATTCATACCTCGAACATCCCTCTCTCCTCTCTGACAAGTGCCACACCCATGACCAGATCTACGCCTCTGAGCAAACCTACTCTTCTGAACGCACCCATTTCGGTAACACCAGCCGGTTCCTTCTCTGGTTCAGCGTGCAGTAAGACACATGCAGTCGCTCACACCCCTCCTAACCTAGGTTATCCTGATGCGAACGCTGCCATGGTTAATCGAACATTTACTCTAAACACGAACTGTGGTCAGATCATTTTTAGATCGTGGGGCAAGAAAGCGCCTACAACGGTGATCGCGATGACTTTCTTAGCCAAGAGCGGATATTTCGATCACTCGCTCTGCCATCGCGTAACAACAGCCGGGATATATGTTCTCCAATGTGGGGATCCCACTGCTACTGGTTCGGGTGGTCCAATGTGGCAGTACCGCGATGAGAATCTTCCTGATCCAGGGAGCAACAACTATCCAGCTGGAACAATTGCTATGGCCAACTCTGGTCCAAATACCAATGGCAGTCAGTTCTTCATTGTTTATAAAAACACTACCTTGCCACCAAATTACTCCATCTGGGGAGTTGTTATTAAAGGCCTAGATCTCGTGAAGAAAGTTGCTTCAATGGGAGTTGTAGGCGGCGGAACAGATGGAACACCGAAACAAGTGATCGCCATCGAATCGGTAGTTGTGAAATAGATATAGTTAGGATCAGTTTTAACCGAGAGAGACTATTTTAAAACTCTCAGCCAGTCTTCCCTCAGGTAAACCCACTGCCTCCCCATTTTTCAATCCCCAATCACGAACCCTGGTCTCTAATTCCTCGACATGTGCAACCTGACTGGCGTGGGCCGCTAGCGCTTGCATTTTTAAATGGAAAGTATCGGTGACATCTACATGGTGGTCATTTCCCTCGGCCATCATCATCACCCAAGCCTCCTTAATCGACCAAGGCTCTAAATGTTCTTCATGGAGTAAATCTTCGAAGGCAAAGGGATTTCCGCAATCTGGATAGATCGCTTGAATTGCAGCTTCACCAGCAGCTAAGTGGTCGGGATGGCTTGCACCCAATCGATTCCAGTTGCGCTCAGGAGATTGAATCAGCATTCTTTGTGGACGAACCTGGCGGATTACTCGAACAATGTCCTTGCGTAACGCAATTGTTGGAGCGAGAGTGCCATCCCGATAATCTAAAAAGTGGATATCTGAAACGCCGAGGACTACTCCAGCTGCTGTTTGCTCACGGCGGCGAATCTCCTTCATTTGCGACCGGGTAACCGATGGATCAACGCCACCTTGTTCTCCATTGGTACAGATGCAATATGAAACCGCTATACCTTGTGCGGTCCATTGCGCAATTGTTCCTCCTGCGCCAAAATCGAGATCATCTGGATGGGCGGTTACAACGAGAATGCGTTCGATTTCACTATCTACCAAAGGTTCCATGCGCGCATATTACCGAAGAGCTGGTGGTCGATAGACTCCCGCCCATGTCTCTATTTGAGGGCCTCAATCCAGAGCAACGCGAAGCGGTGACACATCGAGGCACCCCACTTCTTGTCGTAGCTGGTGCAGGATCGGGGAAGACTCGGGTTCTTACCCGCCGCATTGCCTATCTTTTGGCTGACGGTGGAGTGGCCCCTTACCAAGTGCTCGCGATCACCTTCACCAATAAGGCCGCGACAGAGATGAAGGAGCGCGTAGCTGAATTGGTTGGAGAGCGCGCAAAATCCATGTGGGTCTCGACTTTTCACTCGGCGTGCGTTCGGATCTTGCGCCAAGAGGCTAGTCGACTCGGATATTCAAATTCATTCACCATTTATGACTCGAGCGACAGTGTTCGGCTACTAACAGTCATTATCCGAGAGCTAAATCTAGATTCGAAGCAATATGCCGCACGCCATATTGCCGCGATAATTTCCGCCTCAAAGAATGAACTCGTTGGTCCCGCTGATTTTGTTAATAAAACTACCAACCACTTTGAGGAGGTCATCGCCGAAATATTCTCGATCTACCAAAGGCGTTTAGCGAGAGCCAACGCCATGGATTTTGACGATTTAATTGGTAAGACAGTGGAGGTATTGCAGCGCTTCCCAGAGGCTAGGGCTCGCTATCGATCCCGCTTTCGCCACATTCTGGTGGATGAATATCAAGATACTAATCATGCGCAGTACATACTGATTCGTGAGCTTGTTGGAGTTCTGGGTGAAGATTTTCCCATAGCCGAGTTGTGTGTTGTGGGAGATGCGGATCAGTCCATCTACGCCTTTAGAGGGGCAAATATTCGAAATATTCTTCAGTTTGAAGAGGATTACTCCAGTGCCCGTACAGTGATGCTGGAACAAAATTATCGCTCCACGCAAAATATTTTGAGTGCTGCAAATGCCGTCATCTCCAACAACGAGGGTCGTAAAGATAAAAATTTGTGGTCAGAGGAAGGGACTGGTGAAATAATAACTGGTTACGTGGCCGAGAGTGAGCATGATGAAGCAGAGTTTGTCATTGGCGAGATCCGCCGGCTGCGCGATATCGGAAAATCCAATCCTGGAGATACCGCCATTTTCTACCGCACAAATGCCCAATCTCGAATTTTTGAGGAGAGCTTTTTGCGGGCTGCTATCCCATACAAAGTTGTTGGAGGGGTTCGATTTTACGAGCGGAAAGAGGTTAAGGATTTCTTAGGGTATTTGCGAGTTTTAGTAAATCCAGAAGATGAGATCTCCTTGCGTCGCATAATCAATACTCCCAAACGTGGAATTGGTGATCGAGCGCTTGATGTCGTTGACTCACATGCCGCAGCTAATGGGATCTCCTTTTGGCGCGCCCTTCATGACGCGAAGAAAGCGGTAGGAATTCCAACCCGCTCTTTGATTTCAATTCAAAATTTTATTCACCTACTCGGTGGCTTGAGGACCTTAGTTGAGGCAGATACCAAACCCTCAATTATTGCCCAAGCAGTTTTGGAGGAGAGCGGGTTACTTGCGGAATTAGTTAATAGCGTTGATCCACAAGATGAAGGTCGAGTAGAGAACTTGCAAGAATTAGTCTCTGTTGCAATTGAGTATGAAGAATCTGAGTTGGATACAGATGAGGAGATTTCACTCTCGGGCTTCCTAGAAGATGTCTCATTAGTTGCCGACTCTGACCAGATCCCAGATGGAGAGGACCATGGAGGAGTTGTGACGATGATGACGCTTCATACTGCGAAAGGTTTGGAGTTTCCGACCGTATTCCTAAGTGGAATGGAGGAGGGAATATTCCCGCATTCGCGAACACTTGGAGAGCGATCTGAAATTGAAGAGGAGCGGCGGTTGGCCTATGTTGGTCTCACGCGTGCTCGGAAGCGGCTCTACATCTCGCGATGCGAGTATCGAACCTCCTGGGGTGCGCCTTCATACAATCCGCCTTCCAGATTTCTAGCAGAAATACCTGAGGCCGTTATTTCATGGAACACAATCAATCCCAAAGCGCGCAGTACTACCGCTCGCTCCTTTGGGCCTCCTCCACGGGCCACCGGTAAGAAAGTTGAGTCGACGCTAGTTCTGGCAGTAGGTGACCGCGTGTCACATGACACCTTTGGGTTAGGAAAAGTACTTGTTGTAACTGGAGAAGGTGATAAAGCGGAGGCAACTATCGACTTCGGTGGCGCTGGTGAGAAGCGCCTCTTGTTGAGGTATGCCCCTGTAGAGCGGCTCTAGCCTTTTGGAGGTTTCTTAAGGATCTTAAGGACTGGTTAACTAGAAGTAGGATTTGTCCTGTTCGTCACTCTCCAGCATTTCACATTGTCTAAAGATCGGGGTAGCGCGTGGATCTCTTTGAGTATCAAGCTCGAGATCTCTTTGAAGCACATAACATTCCAGTTCTCGCCGGCGCAGTTGCAAAAACTGCAGATGAAGCCGAGAGTGCAGCAGCGGGTATGGGCGGAAAAGTTGTCGTCAAAGCACAAGTAAAAGTTGGCGGCCGTGGCAAAGCTGGTGGTGTGAAATTAGCGCTCGATGCTGCAGATGCTCGCGTAAAGGCTGAAGCGATTCTCGGAATGGATATTAAAGGTCACACCGTACATAAGGTGATGGTCGCTCAAGCGGCTCCGATTGCGCAAGAGTATTACATGGCAATTCTGCTTGACCGTGCCAATCGCAATTTTCTCGTGATGGCATCCGTAGCAGGCGGTATGGAAATCGAAGAGGTCGCACATACTCAGCCGGAGAAGCTTGCTCGAGTTGGCATTGATCCGAACTTCGGAATCACATTAGAGAAGGCACTTGAAATAGTTAAAGCTGGTCAATTCCCTGAAAGAGTACAAAGCGATGTCGCAGGTGTTTTACTGAAATTATGGGCTGCTTTTGTCGCTGAAGATGCAACCTTGATGGAGATCAATCCTTTGGTTGAGACCGAAGATGGTCGAATCATCGCCCTTGATGGCAAGGTCACACTTGATGACAATGCAGAATTTCGACATCCGATGCACGAAGCGCTCCTTGATCAGACTACCGAAAATCCCCTCGAGGCTGCCGCTAAGGCGAAGAACTTGAACTATGTAAAACTTGATGGTGAAGTTGGCATCATTGGAAATGGTGCTGGTCTGGTTATGAGCACTCTCGATGTTGTTGCATATGCAGGTGAGAAATACGGGGTGAAGCCGGCCAACTTCCTTGATATTGGTGGAGGCGCCTCAGCCGAAGTCATGGCAAATGGACTAGCAATCATCTTGGGGGACTCCGACGTTCGCAGTGTTTTTGTAAATGTCTTTGGAGGCATCACTGCTTGCGATGCGGTGGCAAATGGCATCGTGCAGGCACTTGAAATGTTGGGCGATAGCGCAAGCAAACCGATTGTGGTTCGTCTCGATGGAAATAATGTTTTGGAAGGACGACGGATTCTCAATGAAGCAGCGCACCCATTGGTGCAACAGTTAGACACCATGGATGGCGCAGCCGCAAGAGCTGCAGAATTGGCGGCGAAATAAATGGCGATCTTCATTAACAAGGAGACTAAAGTACTTGTGCAAGGCATGACTGGTTCTGAGGGAACTAAACACACGGGACGGATGCTTAAGTACGGTACCAACATTGTCGGTGGAGTAACACCCGGAAAAGGGGGACAGAGCGTCACTATTGAAGGCGTTGTGCTCCCAGTATTTAACAGCGTTTCTGAGGCAGTTTTAGCAACCGGGGCGAACGCTTCGGTAGTCTTTGTTCCCCCAAAGTTTGCTAAGGCTGCGGTGATTGACGCGATTGATGCCGCACTTGCGTTGGTCGTGGTGATTACGGAGGGAATCCCAGTTCATGACTCCGCAAGTTTTTATGCATACGCAAACGAAAAAGGTACAACACGTCTCATTGGTCCAAACTGTCCTGGACTCATCAGCCCTGGACTTTCGAATATTGGAATTATTCCAGGCGATATCACCGGAGCAGGCAGAATAGGACTGGTTTCAAAATCTGGAACACTCACTTATCAGATGATGTATGAACTTCGTGATTTCGGTTTCAGTACTGCAGTCGGAATCGGTGGTGATCCCATTATTGGAACCACGCATATTGATTGTCTCAAAGCTTTCCAAGATGATCCCGATACTGATGCAATTGTGATGATCGGTGAAATTGGGGGAGATGCAGAAGAGCGCGCGGCGGCCTTCATCGCTTTATATGTCACTAAGCCAGTTGTTGGTTATGTCGCCGGGTTTACTGCTCCAGAGGGAAAGACCATGGGTCACGCTGGTGCCATAGTTTCAGGTTCATCTGGTACGGCAGAGGCGAAGAAGGTTGCACTTGAAGCCGCTGGGGTGAGAGTCGGAAAGACACCAAGTGAGACCGCAGCGCTGATGCGGGCGATTCTGAACTCTTAAAGGGTAAGAAATGATTGCACGCGCGATAGGGGTCTCATTTAGACAAGCCCTCCGAAGCGTCGCACTGACCCTCTTCCCGCTGGCATTCATTGCGCTATTTTCTTGGGCGAGTGCAGGCAGTAGTTCGGGAAATACAACGGATCCTGTTCGCACATCTGCGTGGCTCTTTCTAGGCGCTCATTTGATTCCTTTTGCCGTTCCAGCGGGGAAATTAACAATCTTGCCATTGCTCGCCGTTATCTATCCGATGTGGGCGATCAGACGAGGCTTACCCACTGTTCAGAGCGCATTTAATAAAATCAACGGAGCCAGGCTGATCTATGCCCTGTGGTACGCGCTTCTTTCTGAGCTAATAGCCCTACTCTCGATTCATGGAGGGGTTGCTCCAAATTTATACCTAACACCTGTTTTTACCTTCGTCATTGCAATCATCGCCACTCATCCTTTTAATCAAGAGCGAAACCGACCTTTTTATTTCACCTTCTATCTCTTTGTGATTGCGCTGGGGGTTGCCAGCACTCTTTATTCACTAGTACTTATGGGGCACTATTCAGAGTTGAAAAGTATCGCTGTTGTACTGAGTAGCGGAGTCGTCGGTGGTGTCTTGCTCACATTGCTGCAGATTCTCTACCTTCCAAATATTGCGATGGCAGCGCTTTCATATCTTACTGGAATTGGTTTTTCCTTTGGTCCTCAGGTCCAAATAAATGCCCTACATGGCAGCACAGGGCAAGTTCCTGCACTTCCATTTGCCGTTGCACTACCAACGGGAGTTCATCATGATTTGAAGTATGCAATATCTTTTTGGGTGCTGCTCTTCATTCTGGTTTTCCTATTTATGCAGATACGAGCAAGAACTCTCCTTAACCTCACGCGGATCACCATCGTGCAAGGGTTGCGAATATTTCTCTACCTCGCCCTTCTCTCCTATTTATCTGCTGGTCAGTTACTCACTTCTACTTTGTATCCCGTTGGCGTAATCTGGTGGCGTCTTCTGGTGTACCTCGCAATTGCATATGCCTGTGCAGCGCTTCTTGCCTTATTCATCCCAGCTCTCACTCGCAGATTGCTACATCGTGCCTAAGCGCATACTCCTGCTGGCATCTGGAACCGGTTCGTTGGCTGCGGCAATTTTTGAGGCTCATAATCGTGGTGAGATTGATGCAGATCTAGTTGGACTGATTAGTGATAAACAATCACCAGCTCTCGCCTTAGCTCGTCAATATGGTGTGAAAGATTTGTATATTCCAATCTTCAGTGGTCGTACTCAATGGGATGAAGAGATGTTTGACCGCACAGAAGAAATCAAACCAGACTTGGTAGTGAGCGTTGGGTTCATGAGAATTCTTTCGCCACGATATGTGACGACTTTTCGTGCGATTAATACTCATCCATCCTTGCTCCCTTTATTTCCTGGGGCGCACGCGGTCCGAGATGCGCTAGCTGCGGGGGTGAGGCAGACAGGTACCACCGTGCATTGGATTGATTCAGGTCTAGATACGGGTTCGGTCATCTCGCAACGAAGCATCGAGATTCTTTCGAGCGATGATGAATCCACTTTGCACGAACGCATTAAGATTGTAGAACGAGCGCTCATTGTGGAGACTCTTGCTGAATATGGACGGACAGGGAAACTGTGAACGAAAGAAAGCTCATTCGTCGGGCGCTAATTAGCGTCTATGACAAATCCGGATTATTAGAGATCGGTCAAGCGTTGGCAGATGCCGGTGTCGAAATTCTTTCGACCGGATCTACCGCCAAAACGTTGAGTGCAGCAGGGATCTCGGTCGTTCCAGTCGAGGAGTACACAGGATTTCCCGAGATGATGGGAGGCCGAGTTAAAACTCTCCACCCCCGCATTCATGGTGGAATCTTGGCTGATCAGAACAACCCTGAGCATTTACAAGCGATTGCAGAGCACGACATTGCACCATTTGATTTGATCATTATTAATCTATATCCATTTGCAGCCACGATCGCTGCTGGTAGTGATTTTGCGGAGTGCATCGAACAGATTGATATCGGTGGTCCTTCAATGTTGCGTGGGGCTGCTAAGAATCATGGTTCTGTTGCAGTAATTTCTAATACCTCTCAATATCATTTAGTGAAGGAAGCACTTACACTAGGTGGATTCACACTTGCCGATCGCACTCGATTAGCAATGGAGACCTTTCGCGTAACAGCAGAGTATGACGCAGCAATCGCAACGTGGATGGGAGAGCAGTTAAAAGTAGAAGAGGAATGGAAGTCTGCAATTTTTCATCGCATCACCGCGCTTCGATATGGTGAAAACCCCCATCAAAAGGCAAGTGTCTACTCCAATACCAATTCCTGGATAGAACCAGGGATTGCCCAGGCTCAGCAATTGCACGGTAAAGAGATGTCTTTTAATAACTATACGGATGGCGATGCTGCAGTCAGAAGTGCATATGATCACACTGAACCTTGCGTTGCTATCATCAAACACGCTAACCCATGTGGCATTGCCACTGGGGTCAGCATCGAAGAGGCTTACGCAAAAGCTCACGCCTGTGATCCAGTTTCTGCGTTCGGCGGAGTCGTCGCGACAAATCGCCCGGTCTCTGTAGCGATGGCGAGCGCCCTCTCAGAAGTATTTACAGAGGTCGTGATTGCCCCCGCGTATGAAGATGGAGCCGTTGAGATCCTCGCAAAGAAACCTTCTATTCGAATTTTGACTCTACCTGAATATGTAAAGCCCGCAATTGAAAGACGTCCGATTTCTGGTGGCTTGCTGATTCAAGAGAGTGACATGGTGAGTGCTGATGGGGACCTCACCGAAAATTGGAGGCAAGTATCAGGCCAACCTCTCCCCCCTCAAGAGTTAACAGATCTGCAATTTGCATGGCGTAGCGTGCGAGCTGTGAAAAGTAATGCAATTCTTTTAGCAAAAGATGGTGCTTCGGTTGGTGTTGGCATGGGACAAGTTAACCGAGTTGACTCTGCCCGGCTCGCGGTTACGAGAGCAGGTGCGCGAGCACAAGGAGCTGTTGCATCGAGTGATGCCTTCTTCCCATTTGCAGATGGGCTACAAATTTTAATTGATGCAGGGGTAAGCGCAGTCGTTCAGCCAGGTGGAAGTGTTCGTGATGAAGAGGTAATCGCAGCAGCTAAAGCGGGTGGAATCGCCATGTTCTTTACCGGCGTTCGCCACTTCTCACACGCTTAGTTAGGATTTGTATATGACGGCTCAGATTCTCGATGGCAAAGCAACTGCAAAAACCATCAAGGAGGAGTTAGCAGTTGTAGTGGCATCTCTTCCATCGAAACCTGGACTGGGAACTGTTCTGGTTGGAGATGACCCAGGGTCACGGTCTTATGTGGCAGGAAAACATCGAGACTGCGCTGAAGTCGGAATCTCATCGATTCGGGTGGACCTGCCTGCAACTGCTAGCGAGGCAGATGTACTTGCTGCGATTAATGACCTCAACAACTCATCAGAGTGCACGGGGTACATCGTGCAATTGCCCCTTCCGCAGGGTATTTCAGCCAATAGAATCTTGGAAGCAATAGATCCAGCAAAAGATGCAGATGGCTTGCATCCTGTTAATCTCGGCAAACTTGTTATCGGAGCGCCTGCGCCACTGCCTTGTACCCCGCGCGGAATTCTTGAGTTATTGCATAGATATGCGATCCCAACCAGAGGCGCCGAGATAACAATCATGGGTCGAGGCTTAACTGTTGGTCGTCCACTCGCCTTGATGCTCACTCGAAAGGGTGATGACGCAACTGTCACTATCACCCACACTTTGACGAGGGATGTCGCCTTTCACACTAAACGAGCTGACATCATTGTTGCAGCAGTTGGAAGTGCCCACCTTTTAACGGCGGATATGGTGAAACCGGGAGTAACAGTTTTAGATGTTGGTATCACTCGAACCCCAGCCGGCTTGCTCGGAGATATCCATCCCGGCGTTGCAGAGATGGCGGCCTATATCGCTCCGATGCCAGGGGGAGTTGGACCAATGACCCGCGCCATGCTTCTCACCAATGTTGTTGAATTGGCAGCTCGTGCTCGCATCTCTAGGTAGAAAGTTACCTGCGCTCAAGGGCTCGCAACTCTTCTGGCGAGCGTTGGCTATAACTCTCGTTGTAATCGGCGTCACATATGGAATTTTTGGCGCCGTTGCCACCTGTGCGATTTTCGTTTCCCTTGGTGGAGCGCTCTACTCCTATGGCTCCTATACCTCGAGCGTGCCCCGAAGAACTATTGAACTTTTTATCCCTATGGGAGTGACCATGCTCCTATTCATCTTGTCATTAACTCTTCCCCACGCAAAGTAGGATTCAGACAGTTCACATTCAGGAGGGCTCTATGAGCAGATCTGGGAAAGTCACCGTCGTTGGTAGTGGTTTTTATGGTTCAACAACCGCACTTCGACTAGCCGAATACGACATATTTGAAACAGTCGTACTCACCGATATCGTTGAAGGCAAACCTGAAGGTTTGGCTCTCGATATGAATCAGTCGCGCTCCATCGAAGGATTTGAGACCAAGGTAATTGGCGCTACAACTACTCCTGAGGGAGCCGGATATGAAGCGACAGCTAATTCCGATGTAGTCGTTATCACCGCGGGACTTCCGCGCAAACCGGGAATGTCACGTATGGATTTGATTGGTGTTAATGCCGGCATTGTCCGCGGTGTCGCCGAAAATATTGCAAAGCATTCGCCAAAAGCCGTGATTATTGTTGTTTCAAATCCGCTCGATGAGATGACTGCGCTAGCGCAACTAGCCACTGGTTTTCCTCATCATCAAGTTATGGGTCAAGCAGGAATGCTCGACACTGCGCGCTTCACTAACTTTGTAGCAGAAAAACTCGCAGTGCCACTTGGTTCAGTAAAGACACTCACACTTGGATCTCATGGTGACACTATGGTTCCGGTACCAAGTCGTTGCACCGTCAATGGTCAACCACTGTCTGAACTTCTTTCTCAAGAAGAGATTGATGAATTAGTTACTAGAACTCGCAATGGAGGAGCCGAAGTAGTAGCGCTCCTTAAAACTGGATCCGCATACTATGCACCTTCCGCAGCAGCCGCACGTATGGCGAAAGCAGTTATCGAGGACTCTGGAGACATCATGCCGGTATGTGCATGGGTAGATGGAGAATATGGAATTTCTGGAGTTTATCTAGGCGTAGAGGCAAAGATTGGCCGTACTGGAATCACGAAGGTCGTTGAGTCTGCGCTGACCGACAGTGAGATCGATGCTCTCAAATTGGCAGCTGAGGCAGTTCGCACCAAGCAAGCAGACGTTAAAGATCTCTAACAGTTACCTCATCAGAAAGCAGGGAAATCATGGCGAAGATTAAAGTAACTGGAACCGTTGTAGAGCTCGATGGCGATGAGATGACGCGCATTATTTGGCAGTTCATCAAAGAGAAATTGATCTTGCCTTATCTCGATGTAAACCTGGAGTATTACGATTTGGGAATCGAAAATCGTGATGCAACCAATGATCAAGTGACCATTGATTCAGCACATGCAATTCAAAAGCATGGAGTTGGAATTAAGTGCGCAACCATTACTCCTGATGAGGCGAGAGTTGAAGAGTTTAGCCTCAAGAAGATGTGGAAATCACCTAATGGAACGGTGCGAAATATTCTGGGCGGAGTCATCTTCCGTGAGCCGATCATCATTTCCAACGTTCCACGCTTAGTCCCACATTGGACCCTACCCATCGTTATAGGTCGTCATGCATTCGGCGATCAATACCGTGCTACAGATTTTCGTGTCCCAGGTAAGGGCAAACTCACTTTAACGTTCGTTCCCGAAGATGGGGGTGAGGTGATTGAGCACGAGGTCTTTGAATTTCCTTCATCAGGAGTGGCCCTTGCCATGTACAACCTCGACGATTCAATCCGCGACTTTGCACGCGCCTCTTTGAATTATGGAATTATCCGCAAGTATCCGGTTTACCTATCAACCAAGAACACCATTTTGAAAGCGTATGACGGACGCTTCAAGGATATTTTTGAAGAGATCTACAAGGCCGAATTTAAGAGCCAATTTGAGGTACTTGGTATTTGGTATGAACATCGCCTGATCGATGACATGGTTGCTATGTCATTGCGCATGCCTGGTGGGTATGTCTGGGCGTGTAAAAACTACGATGGAGATGTCCAGTCAGATACGGTCGCTCAAGGATATGGTTCACTCGGACTTATGACCTCGGTCTTAATGACACCTGATGGAAAGACCGTCGAATCTGAAGCTGCTCATGGCACCGTGACCCGGCATTACCGTGATCATCAAGCTGGAAAACAGACCTCGACAAATCCAATTGCATCAATTTTTGCTTGGACGCAGGGTCTATCGCACCGCGCCAAACTAGATAACAACGCAGAGCTTGCGGAATTCTCTAAGACTTTAGAGGCTGTCTGTGTTGAGACAGTCGAATCTGGAAAGATGACGAAAGACCTGGCACTCTTAATTTCTAAAGATGCACCATGGCTAAACACCCAAGATTTCTTGGCTGCGATTGACGAGAATCTGCAGAAGAAGTTAGCCTGATTAGACATAATGTAATTCTGAAAGATATGTTGAATTCATAATCTTGCTGAGTTAACCTAATATTTCCAAAGGCCCTTTCAAGGGAGATGGTCTTGTGCTTAAGCCTCCAATTTATTGGAGGCTTAAGTGCTTTACTGGGGCCAAATTCTCTCAGACAAAACATGGGGTTGCACGAGCGCCTTCAGCGATCTCATGAGGATTATTTCTGCTGGGCTTGAGCGGGAATGAACTTCTCTACGTCTATGGAGAATAGTTAAGACATCGATTGCTTGAACATCATAACTTTGACTTGAAGGAACAAAATGGAGAGTGTCTACGACACGAAGCAATTTTCTCGGCATTAACCCTGCGGTTCCGACCTCCCGATATTCAAGAAGCCTGTCTCGATACTTTTTTTGCTCAGTTGGTGACCCAATTTCATCACAAATAACAACAGCGTGTTTGCCAACAGACTCGAGATGCCTATCTAGAGCTTCCAACAGATTCTCTACGGCTTTCCAAGGACAGAATTCACCGCACCTCGCCAAAGGTCTTTGGCATGAATTTCTTCGTTGTGTTCACGTTTACGCCATGCAGATTGTGGGCATTCTAAAGCGCTCGAATTATAACTAACTTAAGCAGCGCGCAATCAGGTGGAGAGACGGTTAGAGCGCCAATAAAATGGCGTCCATCGGATATGGATTCATCGGCGAAACTAATCAGCATCCTATTAATCTAAAGGATTTCTTCATGCGTAATACTAAGCAATCCATTTAAAAAGGCCCTGGTGAATATTCCCTGTTCGGCTTTTAGAACTGATAGTAGGTGCCGATTCGGTGGTAAATAAATAGCCCCTGGTGTTCTCAGAAATGAGAGCGCTGGGGGCTAGTTCTATTTCCAAGCAGTGCAGGCCCCGCGTCTGGCTAGACCCGCTGAGCGGGTGAATCCAAATCCATACAGCGTGGTGAGTACTCCGTGATTTCTAGTGCCAAATAAGCGAGGCACAGCGCTACAAGAAACTTTGGCCAAATACTTGCCTATACCGCCCATAGCCGTTACAGTGACGGTTATAACCGAGGGAGATGGCATGATCACAGAAACAGTGGTTGCAGAAGTCGCAGGAGAGAACCGTCTGGTTGTCCGAGTAAGAGAGTTGCGGGGTACCCGTTCTCTGAGCGATGTCGCTGCTCGTGTCGGAATGCGTCAGGATGACCTTGGTCGGATAGAGAGAGGCGAGACCTCAAGCATCCATTACGAAACCCTTTTGAAGTTATGCACGGAGTTTAGAGTTGGTCCAGAAGAAATCTTCGCAATAACTCCCGTAGTCAAAAGCGACCCATCTCCGCTTGAACAGATTTTGGCAGCAATCGATGCTGGGGTTGTTCAAAGTCACACTGTTCCTAAGTCAAAGAGTCCTCGTTTTACATCGGATGAAGAGCATATAGATCTGCTAGAGCTTTCCTCATTCGCTGATCTTGAAGAGCCAACAACTCCTCGTCTCAGAACTCGCCCTTTATCAGCGAGTACAAAATAGAACAGACTGCACCGGTTACGAATACAACTTACGTAACTGATCAACAGAGGCCCCTTCAACAGGGGGACATTCTCCTTAGTAGCGGTGTCGTACGTGTAACTTCCCCAACGGAAAATTTTGTGCCCGGTGTATGGAGTCAAATCGATCTAACCTCGGCAGAACTAAGTGGAGCTAATAGAACATTGCCTGCCTTGGATTCGATCGGCGGCCGGGCCCTAGTAATGGTGTTGAGTCATGACTGTCAACTGGATAAGGAAACAACTCGCGCAGCCAGAAAGGTAATGCGCGAAAACCCAGAAATGAGTCTTGAGCAGGCATTTGAGGTTGCCGCGGACGACATTACTTTGGATAGATTCGCAATCGTTGCTCCTATTGTCTTGGTTGACCTGATTCCTAATAATGGTGAAGCGTCCTTCACGAATAGCATCGTAAACGGGACCTCTATCGGCTACTTTCCACTAGCAGACAACCCACAGATTGCAATCAACAGGATGGTCGTCGATCTGAGTTATAGATCTACTGTTGATATCTTGACTCTCAGCGAGAGACTCGCAAGCCTCTCAGATACAGAGCGATTGCGGCTTCGCTATGCGCTTGCAAAAATGGATACGCTCCGCGTTCCTAAAATTGATGCAAACTTCACTGAGGCTATTGGACAAAAAATTACTGACATACGCGTAGGAAACAAAGCTACTAATACGGTGCATTTTATTTTGGATAATGGAAAGACTCTTGAAGTTTTGCTACCTGCGGCCCCAGTCGACCTATCCGGCCCGGTGCGAAAGAAACCGCGCACGGCCCACGCGTAGAGCGTTGATGGAAGGGCTTAGCTCAGTCGCCGCTTTTCAAGGAGAACGCGCTTCCAGATAGTTGGCAGGTCAATCTCCGCAGCCTCAACCGTCTCGGTATACCCACCCCTAACCATCTGCTTCTTGCTCAGGTATGGAGGCAAGCCACAGTAGTGGCGGATCCAAGAAAGCACCGCGAACTCAATCACCTCAGCTTTGATGGCACTGGATACAGGCACTGAGCGGTAGAGCTCCCAACCTGCGCGCTCGTGAGCCCTAATCCGGTTATCAACGGTTTTATCAGTCCCGATACCGATCTTGTAGGCGCCAAATTTCTTATGAGTCATCAGGTAAATGAATGCAGAAGCTTGGTAGTCAATGCCGCTGGTGGCACAGAACTTGCAACCACCTTGGCCACGAAAGACCGCGATGTATTTAGGCGTCACTACATTCTTGCACTTCTTACATCTGCACTTCCAAGGTCCATCAGAACGCGAGTATTGCTCCAACGGAATCAAACCTTTTGAAATCATGAACTTCTTCGCAGTGGCTGGATCAACGGCTTTACGCGAACAGTATTTACAAGAGCCCTGACCACTCGTTGCGATTGCAGTGTATTGAGGGGAAACAACTCTTCCGCATTTAGTGCATCTGCACTTCCACGCAGCCTTGGCGCCCGGATAAGGAACTAATGGCTCTAAGTTGTGTTTGCGCATAAGTGCTTCTGCTTCACTTGGCACAACCAGAAGCTTCTTGCAGTACCTACATCCAGTCTTACCCCACTTCACCCAGGTATATGCGGGGTAAGACTCTCGCTTGCAAACTTTGCATTTGCTGTGCCAACCCTGTGCGTGGCCGGGGTATGGAACCAACGGGATAAAGCCCGCCGCCCTCATAACCTTTACCGCTTCTTTGGGATCAACCTTTTTCTTTGCGCAGTACTCACACTTAGTTCCTTGGTGAAGAACATCGGAATAGTAGGTGCGAACTATGTGGCCACACTTCATACATTTACATTTCCAAGCAACTTTGGATCCCGGATAAGGAGCGACCGGATCCAGGTGGGCCTTACGCATTACCTCGTTGGCTAACTCCGGGATAACCACTCTGCCAGAACAAACTCCACAGCGTCGTCCTGCTTTGATAGAAGAAAAATGTGGAGAGACGATCTGCTTGCAGTTCTTACATTTAGATTTCCAGGGTTTACCTTGTCCTGGATAGGGCTCCAAGGGATTTAGGCCTTTGGAGATAAAGAAGGCTCTCGCATCTTCTTCACTTCGCTTAGTAGGCATTGGGTAAGGCTAAACCTGATAGCTGCCAGCAGTATGCACCTCCATCACAAAGCAAAATCCCGGCTCCTCCATTTGGAAGAACCGGGATTTTTGAATTACTTAGAGACCACCGAATCCGCACCTGTACCAACCCTAAAAGCCGAACAAGGAATATTCCCTGTTCGGCTTTTAGAACTGATAGTAGGTGCCGATTCGGTGGTAAATAAATAGCCCCTGGTGGTCTCAGAAATGAGATCGCTGGGGGCTACTTCTTTTGTAAGCAGTGCAAGCACTATTGACTTTATGTCAGGAGACGTGACTAACATCGGTATTGAATATTAGGAAGGTGGCCGATGAAAACCAAATCAAGCACCGGCCTTCACCCCTGTTCGGTGGGGAACTTCACAACCTCAGTAGGTGCAGTGCTCAGCTCGGTACCGCTATTGATTTCTTGGCTAGTCTTGTGATTGGGCGAGTGGGAGTAGCAGCGTTGTTATGAACCTGTATGAAGCCGGGTTGTCTCATTTGTTTGGTATAAATCCACGCAAGAAAACGTTCAAGCGTGCAGTCGCTTGGGCACTCGTAATCGCATCGGTGGTCACTCCAATTACCTTTAGTCACGCGATCTGGGATTACGGCCAACGTAGAACCGCGGTGATCATGAAGTGGTACTTCGATCCAATGCTGAAGCAGTTAAATGCGAACTCTTATACGCCAATGGAGCAGGCGCAGCAACAACAGCAACAGCAAGACCACAAGTGAGGATGAAGCCAGACTGGTCATCAACACCTTCCATTCCATTTATTAGTACCTCGATGCAAAGCTGTCAGACACGCCGCCTGCCTAGAACCGGCCCAATCGTCGAGTGCTTTGCCCCTGATGCTTCTCCGGCAGGATGTGAAAAACTGGGTCTCAGGTTGAAAAGGTGACGCCTAATCTCTCATCTGCGTCTGAATAGTGTTTGTGAGCGAATTGGATTTGAGGCCAGACATTTACGTTAAATCAAGCCTTACTTTCTACTTTAGAATGGAAGACTTAGGTTATCTGGTAGTCAAATTAGTATAATCTAGATTAGTATAATCTAGATTATACTAATCTAGATGGGTGGACTTGGAGGCTCTCATACACGAATCCACGCTCAACTTGAGTACGCCTCAACTTGAGTATCGCTTTTATAGATTAGTATAATCTAGATTATACTAATCTAGATTATACTATTTTCACCAGTTCTCATCCGTGCGCGACGCTCCCAATTCGGCACAACTCAAAGGATAAATCCAGAAAGCACAGGCGAGGAGAAGACGATGGAGATTCCAGAATTCACATTCCCGGCAGTCGACCAGTTCATCGGTCGGGAGGAGACGCTCCGGACCCTGGAGGAGTGGTGGGAGGACCCAAACGCTGACCCGCTCAACCTCTACGGAAGGCGCCGAGTCGGCAAGAGCTGGTTATTCCGCAAACTCGCCCAGGGCAAAACAGCGATTATCCTGGTTGCCGACAAGACGACCAAGTCGCAGCAGATGGATAACCTAGCGAAACAGATCGAGACCTACGTCGGGTACAAACCGGCTATCACGGATCTAGCGGCACTTATCCGCTTCCTCTACCGCCTAGCGGCGACCGAGAAGGTGCTCGTTGTGCTTGACGAGTTTCCAGACTTACTGGGCTTCACCAAGAAGGAAATTTTCAGTTCCCTCTCCTCTGTGCAGGCGGTGATGGAGGCCGAAAGGGATGCGAGCCAGATAAAGCTGATCCTTTGCGGATCTGCTATGTCCCAGATGGCCGCGATGCAGGATAGTACGAATCCACTGCACGGCCGCCTTCGCCCGTTCGAGCTGTCGCCCATGACCTTTTCGGAGGCTCGCGGGTTCTTCGACCAGACTGATCCAATCGACCAACTGAACCGGTACTCGATCAGCGGAGGGATGCCTAAGTATCTGGCTCAGATAGGTCGGGGCGACCTACCAAAACTGATCGCTGAGCGGGTGGTAAGCCCCAACGCGCCTCTCTACTCGGAGGTGGAGTCGATCCTGCTGGCCGAGTTGCGTGAGCCTGCCACGTATTTCGCAATACTGGCCGAGCTGGCGGTCCGCCCAAAGGATGTGGGAGAGATTGCCAAGGCAATAGGCAAGGGGTCCAACGAGCTGGGTGCCTACCTGAATAATCTCGTTGCGCTGCGTCTGGTCCAGCGAAAATCGCCTGTGGGCGCCGACTCCACTGTCCGCGCCAACCAGTATGAATGTGTAGATGGGTTTGTCCGATTCTGGTTCCGCTTCGTGAGGCCGTACAAGGCTGACCTCGAGACGGGTGCCGACGCCAGAGCCCACGTGGACAACCACGTGATGACCGAACTTGCCCACCACGCTTCGGTGGAGTTCGAACGCGTCTTCCGGAGGTGGGCAATCCAGACTTACCCGACGACGGCGAACATTGGCAGTTGGTGGGGTAGATCGATCCCCGGTCATGAGCATCCTGAGGAGGAGATTGACCTCGTCGGCATAAAGGGGAAGAAGGCGCTTCTAATTGGTGAGGCGAAGTGGACAAATGATGCGCTCAAGGCCAGCGTTTTCAACAGGCTGGTCTCGGACAAGATCCCGGCGCTGAAACAGTCCGGATTGAACGTTGTACCAGAACGGTTACTCATCCTGGCAAGCAGGAGCGGCTTCACGCAAGAGGTTAAAGACATCGCTGCGGGGGATCCAAACATTCGACTTGTCGAGGCGCGAGACATCCTCAGCCGGGTAGTGTGACTCAGCTGGCCCTGACTACTTGAAAAATTAAGTTGGAACTTTTTGGATTTGAGGTTGGAACTCCCCACTTTTTCCTGGCATCCGCCACGTGAAAAAGCATTTGTTAGGTGGTCAGGTCAACCCACAGGAATTTGGGTCCTGCTCGGCTTTTAGGGTCGGTAGTCAGTGCGGATTCGGTGGTGAGAGATGCGGGGAGGCCGCTAAACCTCCCAAAATGAGCGGTAATGCAAAGCAAAACCCGGCTCCGCCTTTTGGAAGAACCGGGTTTTTATACCACTTACTTACCACCGAATCCGCACCTAAATCAGCCCTAAAAGCCGAACAGGGAATATTCACCGGGGGTTTTTACAATTTATATAACTTTACTTATTGATGCGCTCACCCGTAGCAGATTCAAAGAGGTGGATAGCATGTGGAATTGCCTCAACGGTGATTGTGTCACCAGGCTTTGGCGGATTCTTTGGATCCCAGCGAACGATAACCTGCGCGCCTTCATCGGTGGCATTTGCAAACTTCACATCTTTATCAACGGGGCGACCATAGACGAAGGCATCGGAACCAAGTTCCTCAACAACTTCGACTAGGACGTGGAATCCAGTTGCGGATGGGGTGAAGCCCTCAGGACGTACTCCAACTGTTACGGTACCGCTGAGATGACCTGGCACTTCAACTTTGAAGTCACCAAGACTGGCGACACCATTTGAGACAGGAGCTGTAAGCAGGTTCATAGCTGGTGAACCAATGAAGCCAGCAACGAAAGCATTAATAGGTGAGTCGTAAAGATTTCTAGGAGTGTCCACTTGCTGTAGCAAACCATCCTTAAGCACTGCAACGCGATCACCCATGGTCATAGCTTCAACCTGGTCGTGTGTCACATAAACAGTGGTAATTCCGAGGCGACGCTGTAGCGCAGCAATTTGGGTACGAGTTGCGACGCGGAGTTTTGCATCCAAGTTTGAGAGAGGCTCATCCATCAAGAAGACTTGTGGTTCACGCACAATTGCACGTCCCATAGCAACACGTTGACGTTGACCACCGGATAGCGCTTTTGGCTTACGATCTAGATATGGTTCGAGATCGAGCAACTTTGCCGCTTCCAAAACACGGCGATCGCGCTCTTCTTTGGCAACGCCAGCAATCTTGAGCGCAAATCCCATATTCTCTGCAACTGACATATGAGGATAGAGAGCGTATGACTGGAAGACCATTGCAATATCACGATCTTTTGGTGCAACATCTGTTACATCTCGATCACCAATAAGAATTGCTCCATTATCAACTTCCTCGAGACCAGCAAGCATGCGAAGTGATGTTGATTTACCGCAACCTGATGGACCTACCAATACGAGAAATTCTCCGTCTTGGACGGTGAGGTTGAGCTTGTCTACTGCCGGCTTAGTTGTGCCAGGGTAGATACGTGATGCGTCTTTAAATACAACTGATGCCATGAGTTATTCACTCCTTCTCCGGGCAGGTACGTGCCCGACGATCCGTAGGATGAAGGTAAAGCGCCAACGAGCGGAAGCCCCTTGGTGGATAAAGATTAGCCACTCTCTACCGTTTAACCAACCCTTTTAACCACCTTTTGGCGCATTTTGCGACCTGTTGAGTGTTTATCAGGCGACGATACCCTTGCCCTATGGACTCTAACCCCGCGATACCCACCATAAGCCAGGTAGGTAGTATCGGTCAGTTAGTAGTGGATCTGCTCCTCGTCCTCTCCTTTATAGTTGTTGCTGGAATCTTCGTCGCAGCCGAAATCGCCCTTATCTCCTTACGTGAATCGCAACTTCGCCAGATGGAGGCAGCTGGAGTCGATCCCAAGCGGACGATGAGACTGGTGAAATTGACCAAGAACCCCAACCGGTTTTTGGCGGCTGCTCAAGTCGGAGTGACTTTTTGTGGGTTTCTCTCGGCCGCGTTAGGTTCCCAAAGGCTGGGAACCTCATTTGTTATTCCGATTTTGGAGAACTGGGGGGTATCCCACGGGGTAAGTATCGCTCTATCAGTTCTCTTCCTGACCCTGATAATTGCTTACGTATCCTTGGTGCTCGGAGAATTGGTACCCAAGCGGCTAGCGCTATATCGGACCGAACAAATTGCGCTCGCCTCTGCTCCTAGTATCGATCGAATTGCGAATACTTTTCGTCCCATTATTTGGGCTCTCTCGCGCTCAACAGATGCAATAGTCAAACTATTTGGAGTTAAGCCGCAAGAAATTCGCTCCGAAATATCTGAAGCGGAATTGGTAGACCTAGTAACTGGTCATGCCGCGCTCTCTGATGAGGAGCGAGATATTGTTGAGGATGTATTTAGTGCCGGTGATTTAGTGCTGCACGAGATTATGGTTCCGCGAACTGAAGTAGATTTCCTCGACGTCGGTCTAACATTGGCAGAAGCAAAAGTAATTGCTGTGCGTACCGCGCACTCGCGCTATCCCGT
>JAYTQV010000025.1:0-12865 GCA_043746515.1 Actinomycetes bacterium
GTTGCAACCATCTGTGCGAGCAAACCTGGTTGTGGGATCAAAGCGAGATCTGGAGCAGTTCCGCCTTGTACGCGTACTGGAAGCAAGGCTTCGAATTGATCGCTACCGTTCCAGTTAATTTTAATTCCGGTGCAAGCGGTGAAGTCAGCTGAAGCAGCAGCGTAACGAGTGAGTTCATCGCCAACGACTGATGTAAAGACTTCAACAGTCTTTCCATTCTGAGCACCATATCCATAACCAATATTTGAGCATGCAGCAGCAGATGTGCCAGCATATGCAGCAGGAGCAACAAATGTTGCAACAAGCGCAATGGTTGCTGTGGCTACGCCAGCGAGCAAACCTTTTTTACTAATTGACATAAATTTTCCTTAAGGGGTATCGCGGTTCGATCTCCCCATGAAGATCAATGCCCGCGGTGTGGCTAAAGTGTAAGAGAGAAATACCCGTGGGCATAGTTCATTAACCTGGGAGATGGAGTAAAAGGGGTGTAATTCAATAACAATTTGATAACGGAGATTGGAAGATTGCTACAACGAATTGTCCTTTATAACCTGCGAGTACCAATGAGCAGACTCTTTAAGGGTCCGAGTCTGAGTCTCGTAGTCAACATGCACAATCCCAAATCGCTTCTGGTATCCCAATGACCACTCAAAATTATCCAACAGCGACCACTGGAAATAGCCGCCAATATTTACCTCTTGCTCAATGGCGTCGAGGGTCGCGTTCAGATGACCAACCAGATAGGAGATACGACGAATATCGCTCACAACCCCGTTAGCATCTGGGCCATCTGGGTAGGCACAGCCATTCTCAGTAATGAAGATCTGAGGCAATCCCGCTCCAAATTCTTTCGTCCATCGGGTTAAAATTTTGGTCAAGCCGGCAGGGGAGATTGGCCAGCCCATGTCGGTGAGTTCACCGATCGGAGTTGAGTCGATGGTGAGCCCCAAGAAAGCAGAATTATCAAATGCGATGGATTTAGAGGAGTCACTAGCTCCGACTCGAGTGTCAAAGTAATAATTGACGCCGAGCCAATCGTTCTTAGTCTGAGCTAACTCCATGTCACCTGGCAAAATGGCATCGAGGAATTCATCTCCAAACTCATCAATCAAGATTTGAGGATACTTTCCATAAAAAATGGCATCCATCCACCAACGATTTTGTACCGCATCCAATATATCCGAGGCGTGGGCCAGATCTGGATCGGCTGGATTATCCGCCGGATAATTTGCGTGGTTGAGCACGGGTCCAATTTTGAGGTCACTACGAACGGCGCGCATGGCGTTCACTGCGCTCGCATGGGCAATTACCGTGTGATGAGCAACTTTAAAAGCTGTTGGGCGGTCCGAGATTCCTGGAGCATGAACACCCAGCCCATGACCTAGCCACGCCACGCACCACGGTTCATTGATCGGAGCAAAATGCTTTACCCGATCTCCAAAGTGCTCTGCGACCGCCGCCGCATATTGTGCAAAGGCCGCAACAGTTTCGCGGCTTCTCCACCCACCTCTATCTTCCAGTGCCTGTGGCAAGTCCCAGTGGTACAAGGTTATATATGGAGTAATACCTGCGGCTAAGAGGGCATCGATCAGCCTGTCATAAAAAGCAAAGCCCCGTTCCTCTCGTACCTCATCCCCATTAGGAAATAACCGTGACCAGGAAAGGGATAGTCGAAAACCCTTTAGACCTAACTCTTTCATGATCTCGATATCGCTGGGGTAGAGATGATAAAAATCGCAGGCGTTATCACCACTGTCTCCATTGTCAGTTTTTCCTGGAGTATGCGAGAAAGTGTCCCAGATCGATATCCCGCGCCCATCTTCATATGCGGCACCCTCTACTTGGTATGCCGCAGTCGCTGCGCCCCATAAGAAGTTGTCGGGAAATTTTCTCATTTAGAACTCCTTAGAGCTATTGCGCTATTTGTTAGCAGTTGCGCGAACCGCAGCCGCAACGGATGGTACGACACGGGCATCAAAAACACTAGGAACGATGAAGTTCGCATTGAGTTGATCAGCGCTCACACAATCAGAGATAGCAAACGCTGCTGCAACCAACATAGAGTCAGTGATTTTATGGATTCGACCATCGAGCAGTCCTCGAAAAATACCTGGGAAAGCTAAGACATTATTTATTTGATTTGGGTGGTCGCTACGACCTGTCGCTACAACCGCCGCATACTTACGTGCAATCACTGGATCAATCTCTGGCTCCGGGTTTGCTAGCGCAAAGACGATTGATCTTTGCGCCATTGAGGCAACATCAGATTCCTTTAATACGTTCGGCGCGCTCACTCCGATGAAGATATCCGCACCTTTCATCGCATCTGATATAGAACCACGGAATTCACCCGGGTTACAATTATCCACGAACCACTTGCGCATAACATCATCATCAGATTTGCTCTCATGCACAAGTCCATCTTTATCAAATCCCATTATGTGCTTAGCTCCACTTGCGACGAGCAAGCGCGCAACAGCAGTACCAGCAGCACCAGCGCCGCTCATTACGATGCGGCATTGCCCAAGATCCTTCTTTACAAACTTAAGTGCGTTGGTCAAAGCAGCAAGCACAACGATTGCTGTGCCATGTTGGTCGTCATGAAAGACAGGTATGTCGAGTAATTCGCGCAGTCTGCGCTCTACCTCAAAGCACCGCGGAGCTGAAATATCCTCAAGATTAATACCACCATATACGGGTGCAATGATCTGAACTGTGCGAACAATTTCATCGACATCTTGAGTGTCAAGACAGACTGGCCAGGCATCTACATCAGCAAATCGCTTGAACAAAGCAGCTTTTCCCTCCATCACTGGCAGCGCTGCTTCAGGTCCAATATTTCCAAGACCTAAAACAGCTGAACCATCAGTAACGACCGCAACGGTATTTCTCTTGATGGTGAGGCGGCGGGCATCGGAAGGGTCGGCTGCTATAGCTTGTGAGATACGAGCGACACCTGGTGTGTAGGCACGAGATAGATCATCGCGAGTTTTTAGCGGAACTTTTGAGGTGACTTCGATTTTTCCACCAAGGTGCAACAAGAAAGTACGATCACTCACTTTACGAACAGTGAGCAATGGATTTTCGGAAATTGCTGCAGTAATTCGCTCAGCATGTTCACTATCCAAAGCGTCGCATGACACATCGATAGTAACTCGATCGATATTAGATTCCACAACATCTAGCGCTGTAATAGAAGCACCTGTTGCTGTGATTGCTGCCGTAATTTCTGCGACGGGTTGTGCAGATGGCGGGCCATCAACACGAATTGTTATTGCATAACCTGGACTAGTAGAAGCCACTACACCACCCCATATAGTCGATCGCCGGCATCGCCAAGTCCCGGGATTATGTAACCTTTTTCATTTAACTTTTCATCTAGGGCAGCTGTCACTAGTTTTAGATTGGCAGTTGAATGCGCAAACTCTTTCTCCAGTGCTGCAATCCCTTCCGGTGAAGCCAATATACAAATCATTGTTATATCTGTTGCGCCAAGGTTCAACAGGTAATGAAGTGCAGAAATTAAAGTGCCACCTGTAGCAAGCATCGGGTCCAGTACAAAACACTCGTGATTATGTAAATCTTGAGGAAGTCGATTGGCGTAAGTCTTGGCTTGCAGAGTGTTCTCATCTCGAACCATTCCCAGAAATCCCACCTGAACAGACGGCATGAGACGAACCATTCCTTCAAGCATCCCCAGCCCTGCACGCAAAATCGGAATTACCACAGCATCTGGTTTGGCCATAACCGCTCCTTGTGCCACAGCAACCGGAGTTTTTACGGATACGGGCACGGTTTTGATGTCTCGCGTCGCTTCATAGGCGAGAAGAGTGACTATTTCACCGATTAACTCTCTAAAGATAGAAGAAGGTGTGTTTTCATCGCGAAGGACAGTCACTTTATGAGTAATCAGCGGATGTTGCGCCACATGGACTTTCACGACTCTGACTTTACCCGCGTAAATGAACCTTGTCGCCCATCTCATTCGGTGGAACGATGCAGGCATGACCAACCAGCCCGACTTCAACGTTGATGATTTTGGCATAGTTGCTTGGCGTGAGGAGGGAGTGTGGCGTGCCTCACGTTTGGCCCAGACCCGCGATCTCGGATCGATAATGGATCAACTGAAAGCAGAAGAAGGTGACGGAGGATCTGTCGCATTGATCTCAATCGATGAGGAGTTTTTCCTGATTGCCAGATACGTTGGGCGAACAATGCAAATGATGATCAGTGATGTCACGTACGCAATCGAATATGAAGTTGCAGCTGATCTGATTGATGCGCTCGACCTCCCCTTCCCTGAAGCAGAGGACGAGCCTCAACCAGGAGGTGACATTGATTTGCTCACTGATTTTGGGATTAGTGTGATGGAACTTGAAATCATGAGCGATGACATTGAGATGTACCCAGAGGAACAAATCGCGGTACTCGCCAGTCGGTTAGGTTTTGGAGAGCAGTTCGACCAGTTATACGATCGTAATTAATGGTTGACCACAGGCAGCTCATGAATGAAGCGATCATCATTGCGAATGAGGCGCTCGCTTCTGATGATGTTCCAGTAGGAGCGCTAATAGTTAATTCCGAAAGTGTAATTGTTGGCCGTGGATACAACCGTAGAGTGATAGATAATGATCCAACAGCTCATGCCGAAATAGTTGCCTTGCGTGAGGCTGCGATAACTAACAATAGTTGGCGACTAGATAACCACACTTTGGTCGTAACGTTGGAACCATGTGCCATGTGTGCTGGAGCTATCGCGCAATCTCGAATAAAAACATTGGTATTTGGTGCGTGGGATAACAAAGCTGGAGCAGTCGGATCGGTATGGGACATCTTGCGTGATCCTCGTAGTCCGCATCAGGTTGAGGTTGTTTCTGGCATATTGGAGCCAGAATGCGCTGAACTACTTCAGCAATTTTTTAAAGATAAGCGGTAGGGCGTATCCTCGGATCTGGTGGCGTGTCTGAGTGGCCTAAAGAGCACGTCTCGAAAGCGTGTGTTGGGTAACCAACCGTGGGTTCAAATCCCACCGCCACCGCCATAAGGATCCACCTTAATAAATTGCTCGACGTCGTTATTTGTTTTGGCGACATGGAATCTTTCATTTGAGCTCAGTTATTCTCTTGCCTCTTTTCTCCGTGTTCTCCGATCGCTTGGGTAGATAGGTAAATTCTTTGGCCTTGGTGTTAAACCAACGGGTGTTCGGCCACGGGATTTTTAGCACCATCGTCCGGGATACGCCAAAAATTCAGGTTTGAAATTTTGGTCTCAATTTTTACCAATGGCTCTTGTGGCAGTTAATTGACAGAAAGCAAGGACCGCTATTTCTACTGACGGCCGAGTAGTGTGCCCACCCGCCTAACAAATACCTCTTGTTTAAACGGCTTATTCAGATAATCGTCGGCGCCAGATGCTAAGCCGCGCCTGATGTCGGCATTCTCGGCGCGCGCAGTGAGCAAGATGACGGGAATTCCGCGAGTCGTTTGGTTCTCTTTCAGTTTTCGGGTCAGCTCATATCCGTCCATTTTTGGCATCATCACATCGAGCACTGCGAGGTCGGGTATGTGGTCAATAGCGAGTCGGAGTGCCTCTTCGCCATCCCTAGCTTTGATCACGATATAGCCGGATCGGGTGAGCAGGTAGTCGAGGAGATCGAGGATATCCGGCTCGTCGTCAGCAATCAGGATCGTAGGAAGGCCTACCGTCATCGGTTTTGCTCCTTAGGTGACACGGATGGTAGTTCGACTTCGAAAGTGGTTCCTGGGCCGGTGGTTTCTGCGACGAGGATCGTGCCGTTATGGCTATCTACGATGGCCTTGCTGATTGCCAGGCCGAGCCCAGTGCCACCAGCGTCACGGCCGGTGGAGGCTCTGAAGAAGCGATCGAATATGTGCTCGAGCTCCTTGTTGGGAATACCGACACCGGTGTCTCTGACCGTCAACTTAACACTGTCATGCTTACGCGACAGGGCGAACTGGATATGACCGTGTTCAGGGGTGAATTTTATGGCGTTGCTCAAGAGATTGCTCACGAGCTGCATCAGGCGCACTCGGTCGCCCCGAATAATGGTCGGCGAACCTGCTTCCAGGTCGACGGTTATCTGCTTCGAATTGCTGATGACCCGAGTCAACTCAATGCATTCGCGAACGACCTGCGCAAGGTCGACCTCGTTGAATTCGACTTCTAACTTGCCAGCCCCGATCTGGCTGATGAGGAGCAGATCACTGACCAATCGCATCAGTCGGTCGCTGTTTCGCTTTACCGTTGTGAGGAAGCGGCGTTGTTCTTTGGTGAGCGGATCAGATTCTTCGTCGAGCAGGATATCAAGCCAGCCATCGATTGCTGTCAGGGGTGTGCGCAGTTCATGCGAGACATTCGAGACGAACTCGTCCTTCAATTGTGCGGTGTGGAGTTCGGTTCGTTTGCGGAAGACGAATTGTGAGACTTGTGAAGCAATTGCCATGAGAACTTGCTTCTTTTCTTCGAGCATAAAATTCCTGTTACTGAAGAACTCTACAATGTGACCGTGCTCGCTCCCTACGGATATTGAAATCCGAAGGTCAAACTCGAACGGCGGCTTGGGAAAAAATGGATCCTGCTCTAGGTCGTTTACTAAAACCTCAGTTGCGCTCCACGAGCGCCCAGCGAAGGCTTTTTCATTCGGGCCGATTAGATGCTCGGTGAGGTACCTCAGGGCCTCCACGTACCCTGACGCAGCGTAAGTAGCTACTATTTTCAGGTCACCACCCACACCAGGGGCCCATGAAACGCCAAGTCCCCAGTTAAATCCTTGGCAGACCGCAGCCAGTAATTTCGGCAGTGTCGATTCTATGGAATTGGCTTCGGCAATGACTCTAGTCACCGCGTATTGGGTGGAGAGCAAAGAATTCGCAAGATTGCGTTTGCTGATATCGGAGAAGGTCACGACGGCGCCTTTGATTTCGGCGCCGTCGTAGATCAAGTGCGAGGAGTATTCGATGGGGAATGACTTTCCGTTTTTGCGCCAGAAGATCTCTCCCGAGACGAGCAAGTTCTCGCGGTATCTGATGGCCATTGAGAAGAGACAGTTTGAGAGTGAGCAGGAATCCCCGTCCGCGGTCGTATGGTGAATTCGTTCATGAAATCTTGGGTTGACCAACTCCTCGTAGCTGTAGCCCGTAAGCTCGCAGGCGGCACGGTTTGCGAAGCTCATGTGACCTTCTATATCGATTCCAAAAATTCCCTCATCAGTTGATTCGAGCAGCATACTCAGCTCTTGCTCTCTCTCGTGGAGATGTTGTAATCCGAGCGCATTAAGACAGGCTCCAGCCCCCTGCTCACCCATCTCCGTCAACATGTCGGTTTCAGATTTGGTATACGGCTTCTTATCTGCGCGGCCGAAGCTGACAACTCCAACTACCTGTTGGCCGTAAAGCAAAGGCAGATGCACCTCGAACGCTGTGTCAACGTTAGTAATAAAACTCGGGATTGATAGCGAACTCTCTTTAGACGAGACCTGAATCAGATGGCGCTCTTTGGCCGCTCGTCCGGCGTGGCCGACGCCTGGTTTAAATGTGCGCGCTAACACCGAACTATCGAGTGCGCGCTCGGCGACCAGTTCGAATTCGCTTGTGCTCTCGTTCCATATGTAGAACGCGCCGACTTCGGAGTGGGAGAACTCCCCCATCTCGCGTAGTAAGACCACGGCGACGTTTTTGACGCTCAATTCATTTGCTAGCTGCGTGCCGAACCTATGCAGCAACTCGGAGTTCTCGCCAAGCTCCTGGATAGTCGTCAGGGTAAAAAGGAGTTCTTTATGTTCCACCTCGAGCGATTGCGCCATGTTGTTGAAATTGCGGGTGAGGTCACCGATTTCGTCGAGGCCGCCTTCCTCGACTCGGGCGGAGAGATCCCCGTGCGTAAGTTGTGAGACCATCGTTGCGAGACGGCGGATTGGATTCGTGACAGTGCGACGCACAGCTAAGGTCAAGAGCAGCAAAAGCAAGATGCCGAAAAACGCGAGTGCGAAAGCCAGCGAAAGCACAAGATTGTTTTGGTTCGAAGCTTTCCGATCTTGTTGACTGAATGCAGCCGTTTCTTGCACAATTAATGAGTCAAATAACGAACGGACTTGCCCGAAGTACTTTCGGTCGCCTAATTCTCGCTGCTGTACCTGTCTCAAGGCGCTTTGCGAGCCTATTTGAACACTTCGCATAATAGGCGCGCCTATATTATTCTGATCGGAGTAGATCACCTGCTTGATTGCGCGCACGCGCTGATTAAATATGGGCTCATTAGCAGTTAGGATGAGCATTTGTTTCTCTAACTGCTGACTACGGATTTTCGCGTTTTTGTACTCAAGGAGGGATTTGGCGTTTGGGTTGAGCAGGTAATTTCTAAAATCAACCTCAGCCTCTAATATGCTACTTTCATAGTTGCTGGTCAGCAACAAGAGCTGCGTCTCCCGCTTCTGTTCATGAGTGAAGGATTCAAGGCCTCTGATAGATAAACTTAAGCCGGCTAAGCCCAAGAAGCCGACGGTTGCGAGCATCACCATGGTCGTGATTAATCGTGTTGTCAGGTTGCGCATGCGGCCACCTGACTGCAGGGGTGCTGGCCGAACCGCTGCGACCGCGCAGTCCCCTGTGCGAATAAAGTCGAGTCCAAGGCTTGCTCTTTTGAAATTAGCCCCATCGGGAGTCCGCAGGCATGAATCAGGAGCACAGCGCTGGACATTTTCGGCTCTCCTTCCGAATGATTCGAGCCCGACGTTTCTCAAAGCTTGGCAACTTTTGCCGCTCACGCTAAGGCTAGTCGGATTGTCAGCAGATTCAAGGGTCATGTGCCCCAGCCTTAGAGAGTCCGCATTCTTCGAATGAAGGTAATTTGTCAGAGAGTCGCTCGTTTGGCTTATTTCTCTAGGCGTTTTCACAGGAAATTATTTTTAAAATGCGGGAAAAGCCATGCGGGCTTACTCTTTATTGCTTACCACAAGAAGGTCGAAAGTATATGGTGAAGAATTCTTTGCTATGTAACCCAATTTACGAAAGGTATTTTATGTTCTCAAAATCTAATTCAGTACGCAAAACTGTGTTGGCTCTTACAGTTGCAGCAACAGTATTTGCAGTACTCCCAGTCGTTTCAGCTAACGCTGCAACTACTACAACCTTCACGGTTCTTGCAAAAGGTAAGGCTGAAGGTGCCGGCGGGGGCTCCCCAACTGGTTCTGTAACCGCGCGCTTTACTGTCAACTTAAAGAAGGACGCACTTTGCTACTTAATCAGCTCCCACGGATTGCCAGCAATCACAGGAGTTCATATCCACTCGGGTGCAGCTGGAATGAACGGTGGAGTTGTAGTTCCTTTGGATCCAAAAGCCGTCAACACCAAGCACACAGCATGCGTTACTGTCGCAGCAAAGTTACTTACAGACATTGCTGATCATGCATCAATGTACTACTTCAACGCTCACACCGCGAAATTCCCAGGTGGTGCTGTTCGCTCCCAATTGGCAACAACTGATGCGATGATGAAGTAATTTATTCACTGGTAGCAAAAAAGGGGAGGAGTGCCAATTTGGCCCTCCTCCCCTTTTTTGAATTTATTAATCGAGGATAATCTCATACGATGGATTGAGGATGACAAGGTTTCCATCGGTCTCACCTACCATGCCCTCCGCGCACATCGTAGAACCAACTTCTAAACCAGTAACTTCACGGCGACCGATAAACTGTAGGGTGATTCCGCCGGTCTCGTCCCAAATCTCAATATCAACATGTGGCGTTGCATTTGCTGGAGCGGTACGAATATTTGTCACATGACCCTTCACATGGGCGCGGTGTCTCCACTGCGCGGAGGCGATCGGATGAATATCTTCGGCGTAGTGGCTAGTTTCTTCCGCGACGAGCGGTTCATCTTCCAAGCGTCGAACTTGTGGTCTCGAGATAAGGGGCTCGACTACATCGGTTGAGTGTTCTTCATGTTGATAAATAGGTCGACCCGAGATGATCTTCTCCACATCGAACGGAATAATTGTTGCAACAACTCGGGGAAGTTGAGAGATTGGAGCTGAGATAGATTCAGCGGTTCGGTCGTGAAGTATCCGACCAAGTAATCCAGAGTAGGAACGCCGCGGCAAAAGCAGAGTGAGATCCACATCAGCTGATTGCGTCATTCTGATTGCATAGTCGACCGCTGCATTAGCTAACCGACGATCGGGACAATCTATAAATTCAATAGCTACATCGGCCAGCGCCAGATTGTGTTTCCACGCATCCTTGATGGCATCTGCTCGTAGGTCATCAATGACAAAGTGAACGGCGGTTAAATCATTCGGATTAAGAGAGCGGGCATATCGAACCGCTCCGACAGTGGCGATATCTACTGCATCGACAAGCACGGTGACATCGTGGCGAGAGATATTGGTAGCACGTGAAGAGTCTTGGTTAATCTTTAACGCCTGCTGTTCATTACGGTACTGGCGATTGAGTCGAATCAGACCCAGGGTAGCTATTGGGAAAATAAGAACGATGAGCCAAGCACCCTCGGAGAACTTAACAACCGCGAAGATGACAACGACAATAAATGAGACTGAACCAGAGAGAAAATTAATAACGAAGCGCACCTTCCATCCTGATACTCGCATCGTCCAATTTCGCTTTGCCATTCCAAATCCAGCCATGGTGAATCCGGTAAAAACGCCTATGGCATAGAAAGCAATTAACTTGGATACATTGGATCCAACGACTGCGACCAGGGTTGCTGCCGCTACGGTTAAGAAGATGATGCCGTTTGAGAAAACCAGTCGATGACCACGCTTCGTTAATTGGCGAGGTAAAAAACCATCTTCTGCAATGAAGTTCATAAGGAATGGGAAACCACTGAAGGGAGTGTTTGCTCCGGTGTAAAGAATTAACATCGTTGAGATTTGCACAAAGAGATAAAAGATGTGTCCCATAGTCCCATGCCCAAATACAACGTCAGCGATCTGGGAAACGACGGTCGGTGTACCACTGGTGTAAGGAAGTGCATGTGTTGCTTTGGCGAAGAAGGAAATTCCAAGAACCATACAACCCAGAATGGACGCCATGATTACTGTGGTGCGTCGGGCATTGTTACCTTCCGGTGATTTAAATAGGGAGACTCCATTGGATATAGCTTCTAGACCGGTAAGAGAGGAGCCACCGTTTGCAAAAGCCTTGAGAAGAATAAAAATAGAAGCAAAGGTAACTAACTGTTGCGAGTGACCGTAACCAACGTTTCCAGAGTTGACAACCACATGGTGAAGGGTGTGATGGAATTCTCTCCACATGCCAACAATGATGATTGCTGATACTGCCACTACAAAGAGATATGTAGGCGCAGCAAAGAGCCGACCGGCTTCCTTTACACCTTTGAGATTTCCATAGAACAAGATGGCGATGACACCAAGTGTTATTAACAATTGAGTAGAGGTAGCAGAGAGACTTGGGAATGCAGAAGCTAACGCTGATGTACCGGCTGCCGTTTGAACCGCGACCGTAACTATGTAGTCCAACATCAGAGCCACGGCTGCGATCTGTGCGACAACGGGTCCAAAATTATCGCGAGCTACAACGTAAGACCCGCCAGTCTTGGTATAGACCATCACTACCTCTCGATAAGAAAGTGTCACTATCAAGAGAACAGCTAAAACAACAACGGTCATTGGCATCAAAATGCTATAGCCAGCGAGACCGAAGGCAGGCAGTAGGTAGATCAGAATATTTTCGGTTCCATAAGCTGCAGATGAAATACAGTCAGAAGATAAAATTCCGAGCGCAAAAATTTTACTGAGCCGTTGATGAGAGAGGGTGTGCCGATTGAGTGGCTTGCCTAAGAAGGCTTTTTTTAATTTATAGGAGAGCGGATCTCGCAGGTGCGCATGGTCTTGGAGGACCATCGGCTGGGGCGCGTTATCTGTCCAAGCTTTTGGCACGGTTACCTTCTTCTAAGTTATGGCACGAATATGAATCGAAGCAGATCCTTATTTTAGGGTCAAATTCTCTAAATAATTATCTGGGTGAGGTCTTACCTAATTGATTTTGGCTATATTGAGAGCAATCGCCAGACCTTGAATATTGAGAACGCCAGTCGCAACATCTATAACGATTTCGTACGCTGCATCGGCAGAAAGCGTTATATCGAAACCATTGAGCAGACAAAATACGCGCGTAGCCGACCAAGCGATCCTCTTATTTCCATCGATGAGTGCGTGATTTCGCCCAAGAGAGTGCATGAGGGCTGCAGCCTTCTCTCCAAAAGTGGGGTATGCATCCGCTCCAAAAACCGTAGTTCGTGGCCTGGCAGCGGCAGATACGAGGAGGCCTAAATCTCTTATCCGGAAATCCGAAATGAGTTGCGAACCAATTTCAATCAGGTCTTGCACTTCTAAGAAATCGAAATCATTATTCGAAGAGATCACTGAGATAGGCGTGCTAACAACTCTTTATCCTCCAAAGCGACCTTTGTGATTGCCGCATTAAGGCGGGCCGACCTCTGAGATATGTAAGCATCTATCGCTTCCAGCGCTGCCTCTTGCATGGACTTACCTTGCTCGGCAGAGATCTTTTTGAGGCCAGCACTCTGAGCTTCAGAGAGACGTAAATTCATTGCCATAGGGCAATGGTACCAGAGTAGTACCACTTTGGTAGGTAGAGCGGAGGATGAGGGATTTGAACCCTCGAATGGTTTAACCCATTACACGCTTTCCAAGCGTGCGCACTCGGCCACTATGCGAATCCTCCAAGGCCCAGAGTACTGAGCCGCAAGGAGAAGGGTATCGGTCTTAGAACCTATGATTACCCACAGATCCTCCGTGCGGCGTTACCGTACTGAACTCCCCCAGGACCGGAAGGTAGCAAGGGTAG
>JAYTQV010000026.1:0-8598 GCA_043746515.1 Actinomycetes bacterium
TGCACGGCACTCACGAATTAAGCCATGAGCGCAGTACTTGTCGACTCCGGATTGGATCAGGGTGCTATCTGGCACTTTGGTGAACCCAATAGTGAACAACGCGTGCTGGCAGCAGGCAAGGCGTGGGCCGATCTTTCACACCGCGCCGTCATCACGGTAAGTGGCAGTGATCGCACTAAGTGGATCAACGACATGATGACCCAAGAACTCTTAACACTCCCAATAGGGCAGTGGTCGCAAACTCTCCTGCTCGATGCGCAAGGTCATATCGAACAACAACTCTTCTTGGTGGACGATGGGAAAACGCTCTGGTTTCATACCGAAGCGCAAAAGGCGGATGAGTTAACGACATATCTCAACAGGATGAAATTCATGCTCGATGTAGATTGCGTCGATCGCAGCGCTGAGTATGCGATCCTGCGAGCACCTGGAGTGGCCGATAACCTTGGTGGTCCCTATGCACTTGTTCCTCGCTGCGAATTAGCAGAGATCATAAGTGGCTACCAGGCTGTCGGGTACACGCAAGTCGGTACCTGGGCGCTGGAGGCAGAGCGAATCGCAGCTGGACGAGCTCGCATACTGTTGGAGACCGATCACAAATCAATTCCTAACGAGTTAGGTTTCTTACATACAGCAGTTCATATGAACAAAGGGTGCTATCGGGGCCAAGAGACAGTAGCAAAAGTATTTAATCTCGGACATCCGCCTAGGCGTCTTGTTCTCTTGCACTTAGATGGCTCCATGGTGCATATGCCAGAACACGGCGCTAAAGTCACGTTGGATGGAAAAGAGATTGGTTTTATTGGCTCCATGGCGCGTCATTTTGAACTCGGTCCCATCGCGCTGGCAGTAATCAAGCGGACAACTCCGATCGATGCCACACTCGATATCGACGGGGTTGCCGCGACTCAAGAAGTGCTCGTGCCATCAGAATAGGCACTCGTGCCATCAGAATAGAATTGTGTCCATGAGCCTTGATCCGCGCAATCCCTTTGCCGCAGTAAGTACTTTAGAATATGAGATGCCTCCCTTCGACCTCATAAAAGATGAGCACTACCTTCCGGCTTTCTATGCCGGGATGGAGGAGCACATAGTCGAGGTAGATCAGATCATTGCGGAAGAAATTCCAACTTTCCAGAACACGATAGTTGCATTGGAAAGAAGTGGCAGAACGTTAGTTCGTGTGAGCTTAGTTTTTTATAATAAATCATCGAGTGATACCTCAGATGTATTGGACGCGATTGAGGCGGAGATAGCTCCAAAACTGGCGGCACACTCTGATGCGATTAAATTAAATCCCAGACTCTGGAGTCGAATCGAGAAGCTCTATCACGAAAGAACTTCCTTAGATTTAAAGAGTGAAGATGCCCGACTTCTTGAACTTTATTATGAGGATTTTCATTTTGCGGGGGCTCACCTGAGCGATACAGAACGGGTAGAACTATCCAGCATCAACGAAGCGCTATCTACCCTGGAGGCAGAGTTCTCGCGCAAGGTATTGGCTGATACCAATGACTGCGCGACTGTAGTAGATAGCGTTGCCGAACTTGCAGGGCTTAGCGAAAATGAGATTGCCGCCGCCAAAGTTGCGGCAGAGGCTCGTGGTTTAGAGGGCAAGTGGATTATCAAAGCGGTAAATTTCAGTGGCAATCCCACTTTGGCAACTCTTACACACCGACCAACGCGCGAGCGAATTATGAAGGCATCACTAGCGCGTGCTAACCGTGAGAACGAGAATGACACAAAATCAGTCCTAGTAGCCATGACCACATTGCGAGCTCGGCGCGCCACGCTATTCGGTGCCCAGAACCATGCCGAGTACATCACCAGCCGCAATACCGCCAAAAGCCCTGAAAATATTCACACGATGTTGCGGCGAATCGCTGCCTCTGCAATTGTTAACGTCAAGGTAGAAGGGGCAGTGTTACAAGATGCGATTACCGCTTCCGGCGAGAACTTTACGCTGGAGAGTTGGGATTGGGATTACTACTCGGAACGGGTGCGAGCAGAAAAATACAACGTAGACACCTCTGCCCTGAAACCTTATTTCGAGCTCGAAAAAACCTTATGGGACGGAGTTTTTTACGCTGCGGGAAAGTTATTTGGCATTACTTTCACAGAGCGCTTCGACATCATCACATACCACCCAGAGGCGCGAGCGTTTGAAGTTAAAAACGAAGATGGTTCGAAACTCGGGCTATTCATTGGCGATTTTTATACTCGCGACTCCAAACGTGGAGGCGCGTGGATGAACAACGTAGTCGATCAAAACTTCCTCTTCGATCAACTCCCAGTCGTCGTTAATAACCTCAACATTGTTAAACCTCCGGCTGGAGAAGCAACGTTATTAACCTTTGATAACTTAACGACTTTGTTTCACGAGTTTGGTCATGCTCTGCATGGACTCTTCTCCAGTGTCACATATCCACGCATCTCTGGGACGAGCGTTGAGCGCGACTTTGTGGAGTTCCCATCACAAGTCAATGAAATGTGGATCTTCTGGCCCGAAGTTGTAAGTAACTTTGCAGTTCATTACCTAACAGGTGAGAAACTGCCGCAGGAGGTGATAGATAATATCGAAAAGTCCTCTACCTTCAATCAAGGTCACGACACCACAGCGTATCTGCAAGCTGCGATACTGGATTTAGCTCTGCATCAGATTCTAGATGGAGTTCAAATCCAAGATGTCGTTGCATTTGAAGAGGCAGCAATCGCCGATTATGGGCTTAACTACTCCCCTGTCCCCACTCGCTATCGCAGCTCTTACTTCACCCACATCTTTGCAGGTGGGTATTCTGCCGGTTACTACGGTTACATCTGGTCAGAGATTCTGGACGCACACGCGGTTGATTGGTTTAAAGAGAATGGTGGGCTCACTCGTGCTAACGGGGAGCGCTTGCGCCAAGAACTTCTAAGCCGAGGAGGTGGCGTTGACTCGATGCAGATGTATCGTAACTTTGCGGGATGCGATGCTGCCATCGACCCACTGCTTAAACGTCGAGGTTTAATGTGAAAACTTCAATCCCAGTAAGTCCACTATTTTTAGCTCTGCTAGCTGGCTTGGTCTTCTCAAACTTTCCAAGAGCGGTCGCAAAGCTCAAGCCCCTGCTTAATTTCTCTGCTAAACGTCTGCTCCGAATCGGAGTAGCACTGCTAGGTTTTCAAATCACATTTCATAAGTTTGCCGAAATTGGGGTAAAAGGTTTTATCGCAATCCTCTTTATCGTCATATTTACCTTCATCTCTGTGCGTAAAACAGCCAAGTATTTTGGGCTTTCGCCAGAGCTCGCACTTCTTATCGCCGGAGGATTTTCGATCTGTGGTGCCTCAGCCGTTACCGCGATTGGAGCCTCTAAAAAGAGCCGGAATGAAGATGTCTCATATGCCGTGGGGATAGTAACTCTATGCGGCACCCTCTCGATCTTTACGATACCACCGATCGCTAAAGCGCTACACCTTAGCCATCGTATTGCTGGAGCGTGGATCGGCGCCGCTGTGCACGATATCGGACAAGTGATTGCTACCGCTTCAGTGATTGGCGGTACCACGCTCTCTTACGCTGTCATCTCCAAATTAGCGCGAGTGGTTCTCTTGGCTCCGATGCTGGTGGCGATAAATCTAAAAGGCGAGCACGGCGCGACTCCTCGCTCCAAGTTTTCGATCACCACATGGCTACCTCCCTTTATCTTGGGCTTCCTTGCGCTCACGATTTTAAATAACGAAGTACATATTCCAACCTCTGCTACAAATTTTCTGATTAACGTTTCAAAGGCTCTGCTCAGTGCTGGGCTCTTTGCGATGGCATCCAATGTACGTTGGAGAGAGATTCGATCGATCGGCGCTAAACCATTGCTGTACGGATTATCGGCCTGGGTAATTTTCGGTGGTATCTCATTACTGGTGATTCGACTTATTTAATTTTTAATATATCAGCGCTTGCACTCCATCGTGCATAATCTCTTCTACAAAAGAGGCCGACCCTTTGATAAGAATCCCCGAGATGAGATCCGACTGCAAGATATTTCTTCGCACAGCACATTGTGTGCAGAGAGTAATAGTGCCAGCGCTTAGAATCGCATCCCGTAATTCGTTGAGAGGTGCAGAGTGCGCCAATTCGAATTTCTCTGCAAACCCGGGAAGTGCAAATTGCGATGCTTCACTGGTCAACCACAGGGAGATCTCGCATCCGCTTGCAAGTGCCGAGGCAGCGACAGTAAAGGCTTGAGCGGCGCGCTCTGGATCATTGGTAGCGGCCATTACTTTCACTACCAATTTCTTCATAAATTAACTCTAACGGTTACCATTATCAGGTGGCGACGGTGACTTCTGTTGGTTTAATTGCAGGCGCCTTACTCTTCGGAGTATTTCTTATTATCTTTGGAATTCGCGGTGCAGTGCGGCTATGGCGTCAAGAGTCGAGAAAGGGCTAATTATATGGTTTTTACAATCCCTGAAGGACTCAACGAAGAGCTCTATCCGTTGGCATGGATGGTTGGGACTTGGCGCGGAAAGGGTCGCGGCGAGTACCCTGATATTGAGCCATTCGAGTTTGCACAGGAAGTGACCTTCAACCACGATGGTCGCAATTTTCTCAATTACTACTCGCGAACTTGGCTTATCGATAGCGAGGCAAATATCGTCGCTCCCTTCGAAAATGAGGTGGGTTTTTGGCATCCTAAGCCCAACAAAGTTTTGGAAGTTGTTCTCGCCTACAACACGGGTCGGGGAGAAGGTTGGGTCGGAATATATGACGGTCCTAAAATTCAACTCGCTTTGGACCGAGGATACATTTCTCCATCTGGGAAAGCTGTCGAATCTGCTTCGCGCCTCTATGGATTAGTCGATGGACAACTCTTCTTTGCGCACGATGTTGAAATGAATGGAGAAGAATTGCAATCGTATATGTGGTCATCACTAGAGAGGCAGTCAGAATAGAAAATGAATCATTTAGCGGGAGAATTATTGGCAGAGGTAGTGCGCGCCGGGATCGTGGAGTCGGTTCACAATGGCCATCTAGTTCTTATCGGCAGTGATGGAACCGTGCAGGCGTACATGGGAGATGTAGATGCACCTATGTATCCGCGTTCCTCAATTAAATCTTTTCAAGCTTCAGGAATGGTTCGAAGTGGTTTAAAACTCAGCCCTCGCCAATTAGCAATTGTCTGCGCTAGTCACTCGGGTTCACCTCAGCATTTAGAGACGGTGCGCTCAATTCTACAATCTGTGGGCCTTACGGAATTAGATCTGCATAACACCCCCGATCTTCCGCTAGGTCGAGCTGAGCGGCTGGCTTGGGGAGATAAGCCACCATCACAGATTGCGCAAGGATGTAGCGGCAAACATGCAGGGATGCTGGCAACGTGTGTTATCAACGGTTGGGAGACGCAATCTTATTTAGACCCCGAGCATCCATTGCAGATCGCTATACGTCAAGAGATTCAAACTCTTATTGGCGAACCCGTAATCACTACAACGATCGACGGTTGCGGTGCACCGCTTTTTGCAATCACCACCAAGAATTTTGCAATGGGTGCTCACAAGATGCGAATCTCCACCGACCCAGTTCATGAAGAAGTGGTCAGTGCTTGTCTGGCCCATCCAGATATGGTTGCAGGTATCGGTCGTCTGACAACAACTGTAATGACAGCCATCCCTGGTTTATTTATCAAAGATGGGGCAGAAGCCGTGGAGCTTCTCTCATTGGCAGATGGCAGAGCCTGTGTCATCAAGGTAAGTGATGGAAGTGATCGTGCGATTCCAGTCATACTCAAGGCGGTATTAGACGCTTGGAATATCGAAAGCGCCATAGATCCTGTACTGGTACGAGGTGGTTCGCAGATAACGGGAGAGATCCGAGTATCGAAGTTGTTGACCGAGTTATAGACTTTTGGTATGAACGTGGTCTTGGCATGAAGGGTCGCATCGCAACCCTGATGGTTCATACCTCCCCATTGGATCAAGCCGGTGTTGGCGATGCTGGTGGCATGAATATCTACGTGGTCGAAAGCGCGGTCAAAATGGCGGCTTCTGGGCTAGATGTAGATATCTACACTCGTGCAACTGAGCCACATCTCCCTAAAGCTGTAGAGATTGCTCCTGGAGTGAGAGTTCGACATGTTGAAGTTGGACCGTTTAAAGGTCTCACTAAAGAGGAGTTACCGTCACAGATAGGTGCGCTCACTCACGGTGTAATGGAGATTTTTAATACGCTACCAAAGAATTATTACAAGGTCCTACATTCTCATTATTGGATTAGCGGTCAACTAGGGTGGATGCTATCTGAACGTACCTCCATTCCTTTGGTCCACACAATGCACACAATGGCTCGAGTCAAGAATTTAAATTTGGCCGAGGGTGAGCAGATAGAACCCGAAACTCGGGCGATGGGTGAAGAGCAGATAGTAGAAAATTCTGCAGCGCTCATTGCAAATACGGATGCAGAGGCAGCGAGTCTGGTCTCGCTGTACGGTGCCTGTCCTGACAAGGTATCTGTCGTTGCACCTGGTGTTGATTTACAGAGATTTACCGTTGGCAAAGGTAAGGCCGCTGCTCGCGAAGCGCTCAACATCTCTGCGGATGCGCACGTGATTACCTTTGTTGGTCGTGTCCAACCTCATAAGGGCCCTGAGGTATTGGTACGAGCTGTTGCAGAGATGCTCAAACACTCTCCTTATTTGCGCCCCAAGGTTGCCCTCGTCATCATAGGTGGTGCATCTGGAGCTGGCGCTGCAGAGCCAGAGCGTTTACAAAGATTGGCAACATTCTTAGAAGTTCAAGATCAAGTGCATTTCTTACCTCCGATTGCCCGTGAAGATTTACCTAATTGGTATCGCGCCTCCGATTTAGTATGCGTTCCAAGTTACTCCGAAAGTTTTGGTTTAGTAGCGCTAGAGGCGCAGGCATGTGGAACTCCGGTAGTTGCAACAGCTGTAGGTGGACTTCGTAGCGCCGTCGCAGATGGAATTTCGGGTTCGCTAGTGGATGGACATGATCCACGAGCTTGGTCAGCAGTAATCTCGCGTTTACTTGCAGATCCAGCGCGCCGGATTGCACTCTCATTTGGAGCAATTAGCCATGCCTCAAATTTTGGTTGGGAATCAACCGCCAGGCGAACGCTGGATGTATACGACTGGGTCTTGTCTAGAGGTGAGGAAACTTCTATTAAACTGGTGCAATGAGCACACAGTTAATCTTGCTTCGACATGGCGAATCCGATTGGAACGCCAAAAATCTTTTCACCGGATGGGTTGATGTCTCTCTCTCTGTGAAAGGCCTAGCCGAAGCGAAGCGCGGCGGCGAGCTCCTGAAGGCGCGTGGACTACTTCCGAATATCGTGCATACCTCTCTCCTTAAACGGGCAATAAACACCTCGCAGATCGCACTCGATGAGTGTGATCGTTCGTGGATTCCAGTGCATCGCTCTTGGCGTCTGAATGAGCGCCATTACGGTGCCTTACAAGGCAAGGACAAAGCGCAGACTTTGGCCGAATATGGTGAGGAGCAGTTCATGCTCTGGCGCAGATCCTTTGATGTTCCACCACCACCGATTGAAGATGCCGATGAATTTAGCCAGGTAAACGATCTGCGTTACGCCGAATTAGGAGCCGCACTTCCGAAATCTGAATGTCTTAAAGATGTTGTCACTCGAATGCTGCCTTACTGGTTTGATGCAATTATTCCTGATCTCCGAGCGTACAAAACCGTACTCGTTACTGCTCACGGTAATTCGCTGCGCGCTCTCGTAAAACATTTAGATGGGATTTCAGATGGCGAGATCGCAGGGCTCAATATCCCAACGGGAATCCCGCTCCTCTATGAATTGAGCGATGATTTCTCTCCCCTTAAAAAAGGCGGCGAATACCTAGACCCCGATGCGGCAGCAGAGGCGATTACCGCAGTTGCAAATCAAGGCAAGAAGTAATCAGTAAAAAATAATTCGTAAGAGTTAAGACTTGGGAGCGAATTCGCCGGTCTCGGTATAGTAAACGCGTTGTGCAATGGAGACAGCGTGATCGGCAAATCGCTCGTAATAGCGGCTCGCGAATGCCATATCTACGGCAGGCTCAACTGTGTTTTTCCAATCTGGTCCCAAAATCGTGCTTATAAGTTTGCGCTGTAATTTATCCATCGCGTCATCATCTTTATCAATTTCTAGGGCACGATTGGTATCGCGAAACTCTAAGACCACTGCCATTTTCTCCACAATATGAGAGGCAGTTGAACCCATCTCGGCGATAACTTCAACCAACTCTTGTGGCACGGCAGAATGTGGAAAACGCATGCGAGCCAATTTGGCGATGTGATGCGCTAGGTCTCCCATTCGTTCTAAATCCGCGCTTATACGCAGTGAACTCACGAGGCGGCGCAAATCGGAGGCGACTGGTTGTTGACGAGCCATGATGTTGATGGTGCGTTCATCGAGGCTATGTTGGATTGTGTCTACCGCGAGGTCATCGGCGATAACTTTCTCCGCCAACTGCAGGTCGGCGTTGAGCAGCGCCTTCGTTGCAGATTCGATGGCATCTTTAACCAGGGCCGTCATTTTAAGGTGATCAGCCGTAATTGACTCGAGCTCCTCATGAAAAACATCGCGCATTG
>JAYTQV010000027.1:0-24927 GCA_043746515.1 Actinomycetes bacterium
TCGTGGCCGTGGCGACCAAATCACCCCAGTGTTGGCGCGCGGAAGTTATAACTGGGTGTTGGCCTTGGCGCCTCAAGGGTTATCGACTCAATCTGTCTATAACGAATGTGATCGGCTGCGGACCGGGCTAGATATTTCTAGGCCTCAAGTAGGTGATCAAATTCTCAAAGCACTGCGTGCCGGTGATGCTGCCTTACTTGGAAAATCTCTCTCCAACGATTTGCAATCCGCAGCATGTTCATTGCGCCCCGCACTGCGTCTGGTGCTAGATGTGGGAATTGATTATGGAGCTCTGGGCGCGCTAGTTTCCGGCAGCGGACCCACTGTGGCATTTCTAGTTCAGGATGAAGAACGCGCTCTGGATCTCACTGTTGCTCTTAGTGCCAGTGGCGTTGTTGCCGGAGTGAAAAGGGCAACTGGGCCAACTCATGGCGCAAGAGTCATCGAGAACCTCTAAAGATCTCGTTCCGCCGAAGAACAGGCCAAAGCGAAGCGTATTTGTCGCAACGGCCTTAATAAGGGACAATTCAGGTTCCGCCATTGTGTAGTGGCTAGCACATGGGCCTTTGAAGCCCAGGGTCCAGGATCGATACCTGGTGGCGGAGCAAAGATAAGCTACTCGATCAAAAAGGTAGCGCAGCCAAGAGAAGCCAGGAGCAACCACCCAACTAGGCAAGAGGGGGAGAGCAATGAAAGAGCTCGACCTCATAATAATTTTGGCCGCTGGCGAAGGAACCCGCATGAAATCCAGTACCCCCAAGGTGCTCCACGAGATCGCGGGTTTGCCCATTATCGATCACGTTATCCGAGCTACTCTTCAGCTTAAAGCTACAGAGGTGAGAGTAGTTGTTGGGAGCGCGTGGGAGCAGGTCCAGGCGCACGTAAAAAGCCGGTTTCCACAAGTGTTATTTGTTCAACAATTAGAGCGAAACGGAACCGGCCACGCTACGCAGTTGGCATTGGACTCGACCACACTGGGTGGAACCGTCTTAATCCTCGCAGGAGATACCCCACTTTTAACCACACACACGCTTCAGGAATTTGTTGCCGCACATATCCAACTTCATTCAGATGCCTCAGTCTTATCGACCTCTCTGCCCGATCCATATGGATACGGGCGCATAGTTCGCGATGAAGATGGTGCACTCATGCGGATAGTCGAGGAGCGAGACGCCGACCTGATTGAAAGAGAGATAGATGAGATAAATGCTGGTGTTTACCTCTTTGATATCGCTGCGTTGCGCGAAGCGGTAACAAAGTTGACGGCTGGAAATTCACAAGGCGAGTTGTACTTAACTGATGTCATTGCTCTCATGAAGTCTGCCGGTCAGAGCGTCAATGCAATTATCACCTATAGCGACTCAGACACTTTTGGAATTAACGATCGCTCTCAACTGGCAGATTGTGCCGCGATAATGCGCAACCGAATTAATGAAATTCATATGAAAAACGGCGTAACGATTGTTGATCCCACAACTACTTGGATAGACCTCGACGTTGAAATCGCGCAGGATGTAACTATTCATCCGGGCTGTGCTATCACTGGAGCGACAAAGATCGCCACGGGCGCCGTTATTGGGCCTCGCACAACGCTCGATATCGTGACCGTTGAGGCGGGAGCGAGCGTGATCGAGTCTCAGGTGAGCGCTTCGTTGATTGGCGCGAACGCAAAGGTTGGCCCGTTTACCTTTATTCGCCCCGGGACCAAACTTGCCGCCAATACCAAGATAGGTGCATACGTGGAGGTAAAAAATTCTACAATCGGGGAGGGTTCCAAAGTGCCCCATCTGTCTTATGTGGGAGATGCCACGATCGGTTCTGGAACAAATATTGGAGCTGCCACGATTTTTGTGAATTACGACGGGGTGGATAAGCACGAAACCACCATTGGAAACGATGTTCGAATTGGCAGCGACACCATGTTGGTTGCACCTGTAAAAGTTGGGGATGGTGCTTATACGGCGGCTGGTTCGGTAATTACCGAGGATGTTCCAGCCGGTTCAATTGGAGTTGCTAGGGCAAAACAGAGAAATGTCTTAGGGTGGGTGCTGCGCAAACGTGTCGGTACTAAATCGGCGGAGTCTGCGAAGAAGGCAGGAGCTTTAGAGGGCTCAATCAAGATACAGGGGGAAGCATGAGCGAACTTCGACTTAGTTCGGAGAAGCGGCTACGGATATTTACAGGTCGCGGTTACCCCGAGTTGGCAGAAGATGTCGCCGCCGAACTTGGCATTCCCATCACACCAACCTCCGCCTACGACTTTGCTAACGGTGAGATTTTTGTTCGCTTTGAAGAGTCTGTTCGCGGTTCAGATGCATTTGTAATCCAAAGCCATGCAACTCCCGTAAATAAACAGATTATGGAGCAGTTGATCATGGTCGATGCACTCAAACGCGCCTCAGCAAAGCGTATTACAGTCGTTGCGCCTTTCTACGGGTATGCCAGACAAGATAAGAAACATCGCGGGCGTGAGCCAATCTCCGCTCGTTTAATGGCTGATTTATTTAAGACAGCGGGTGCAGATCGTCTGATGGTCGTTGATCTACACACCTCACAAATTCAAGGTTTCTTTGATGGCCCCGTCGATCATCTATTCGCGCTTCCTCTTCTGACAAATTACGTTGGAAGTAAAGTTGATCGTTCACGCTTAACTATTGTCTCCCCAGATTCGGGACGGGTTCGGGTAGCAGAGCGTTGGTCTGACATGCTTGGAGGAGCGCCGATCGCATTTATTCACAAAACGCGCGACCCTCGGATTCCCAATGAATCAGTCACTGGCCGAGTCGTCGGTGACGTGCAGGGACAAACTTGTGTCGTTATCGACGACATGATTGACACTGCGGGAACTATTACAAAAGCTGTGGATGCCCTCTTTGATGCTGGCGCGCAAGAAGTAATAGTCGCGGCTACTCACGCCGTACTCTCGGGCCCAGCGGTGGAGCGTTTACGTAATTCACGAGTGAGTGAAGTCGTAGTCACTAATACCTTGCCGATTGCTGAAGAATCGCGATTTGATAAATTGACCGTTCTCTCTATCGCACCACTTTTGGGGCGTGCCATTAGAGAAGTCTTTGAAGATGGTTCAGTTACTAGCCTCTTTGATGGCCTCTCCTAGCCCAAGAAGTAAGGGTTTTCGCCGGCAATTTGTGAATAGTGCTGCTCTTTAGATAAACTTGCGGCTTCGTTCCGGCGAGGGATAGAAATATCCGTGATCGACGGTCTCTCTCTTGGAACGCGTTGTGTCCGTTCACTATAAGGGAGTTACACATGGCTGAGATTCAAATCAACGGTAGTAAGCGCGCTAGTTTTGGAAAAGGCGCTTCACGCCGCGATCGTAAGGCCGGGTTAGTTCCAGCCGTTATTTATGGCCACAATGCGGAACCTCAGCATGTAGTGCTTCCATCGCGTGAACTTGCCACAGCTCTTAAGGCTTCCAACGTTTTGCTTAAAATTAATTTTGATGGACTGTCGGCGCTCGTACTTCCAAAGTCTGTATCGAAAAATCCTTTGACCGGAATATTTGAGCATGTAGATCTGCTTGTTGTTCAAAAAGGTGAGAAAGTAACTGTTGAAGTCCCGGTTCACACTGACGGTCAGTTTGATAAAGATGGAATTTTGGAGCATGTAAATAACACCATCGAAGTAGAAGCAGAAGCCACCTCCATTCCTTCATTTTTGGTTCTCGACCTTACGGGGATGCCTGCTGGAACCAGCAAGACTGCTGCTGATGTTCAACTCCCTGCGGGTACAACGTTGGTCTCGGATCCCGAGATGGTTGTGGTTCACCTCTCTGAGCGCTCGACTGCAACCGAAGAAGTTGCTCCAGCCGCTGTTGGTGAAGTGGTTGCTGCTCCAGTCGCCAAAGAATAATTCTCTAACTTTTCATTTACGATGGCAGATCGCTGGGTAGTTTTCGGACTTGGAAACCCCGGCGATCAATACTCTAAGACTCGCCACAATATTGGGCACATGGTGGTTGATTATTTAGCTTGTAATTCGAAATTTGCATCTCATAAATCTCGCACAGAGATAACGGATGTGCAGATGGCCGGAGTCGCTGTGACTCTGGCTAAATCTAAGTTATATATGAATGAATCTGGTGGGCCAGCAAAATCGCTGGCAGATTTTTATAAAGTTTCTTCCAATAATGTAATCGTCGTTCACGATGAACTCGACATCCCCTTCAATGCGATTCGCATTAAGCAAGGCGGTGGAGATAATGGCCACAATGGATTGAAGGATCTTACGGTTCACTTTGGTGGACCTGGTTATGTCCGAATCCGTATGGGGATTGGTCGCCCAGCAGGACCACAGGATCCCGCAGACTATGTTCTTAAACCTTTTACCGGCACCGAGAAGAAGGAATTGGATGACTTTATTGCGCGAGGTGCTGCCGCGGTGGAGCGCCTCATCGAGAAAGGTTTAGAGACGGCGCAACAAGAATTCAATTAAGTTATTGCAATTCTTACAATAGAGCCAATTCTGTACATAGCCAACGTTTGTCGACGCCCTCAAATCTTAAAACCATGGATCGAACTCGATCATTTAATCGGATTGTTACAGTAGTTTCTGCAACTCCTTCAATTGGCTCGTTGATGTAGATACGGCGTATCTTGGGAATTTCACGTTGACTTCCCGACATATCCAATATTTTGGAGAAAACCGATCGATGTGATGCGCGAGCCAATTGCATTGGCTGTCTCCTTCCACCCCAAATTTCAACGACTCCTAATATGTAGCGACTGACGGTCTCTTGCAGTGGAGGCAGATCCGAGAGCGGTGAAGGTTTAGGAAGGTAATCGATGTCCACTTCCTCTCCTGGGAGGCCCTGCGGAGTGGGAACTAGAAATAATTTTCGTACACCTACATTAATCGAGTCGTTATCAGTCAGTGATAGCTGGAGTGTGGGAGCAAGTTTGGAATCAACTGCGGCCTCGAGGAGTCCCGGGCGTTTAAATCGTACGATTTGTGGTGGGAAATCCTTCGTTTGTACTGATTGAGTAGTCATAGTTGAAAACTCTCAGCAAATAAGAAGAAATGAATCATCCGAAAGGATGATCTTGTCGTCCATCCTGTGGACAATCGAAAGCATCGTCTTCACATGTTGAGTATTCATCTCCCATGGATGATTTACAGAAGTTTATACAACGAAATTTTCGCCGAATGTTAGCCGGAGGAGGATTGCTATTCTCTCTCTTCGCCCTCTCCATCCTGCTTAACTCCACGCCAGAGAGTTCGGTCTGGATGGCGACCACCTCCATTCCAAATGGGTCCAAGATCGTTGCCACAGAAGTAAAACTTGTGAAAGCAAATCTTGCGCAGGACAGCCACCATTACATCGCTGCTGCGCAATCGGTGATAGGTCAGTATTCAACGCGTTTGCTTCAAAATGGGGATCTGATCGCTGTGACTGATATCAGCCATGTCACCAAAAACCTAACTGCTAATTATCTACCCATTGGCGTAGCGATTAATGATCTCCCGCTCGATCTCACAGCAGGGGATATGGTCGATATCTATGTTATTCCCAAAGACCAATCAATACTGCCCGCAATAGTTGCCCATAGAGTGGTCGTGCAGAACATCGATACAAAGTCCCGAGCTTTGGGAGGAAATGTGGGAGTAAGTGTCGTGGCTTCCAGCGCAATCACGGCAATTATCGTGACCGCAGAATCTCAAGGAAGGCTGGTACTTGCACGTGACTCGTTCTGAAATCCCGCAATTAGAGGTAGTAACTGCGATTGCTGATGCTGATAGTGAAGATTTTCTCGCCCAACTCCTATTTTCTCAGGGTTGGAGCATCATTTATAGAGCATTTGACTCTGACTCATTAACTCGATTTATGGAGGAACGAGGATTAGAACTACGCACCGTGATCGTGTATCAAAGTTCTCTTCCTGGATTTGCCCCCGACCTTATCTCTACCTGTTCATCCCCGACCATCACTTTCATTTCACTTGACTCTATTGAATTTACCTCGCATGAAATCATGAGCGCGATCCGAAGTAAGTTGCGAGCACCAATGGTGCAAAGAGATGTCATTCAGAGAGATATTGCTCCGAGAGAGTCAGCTATGAGAGAACCAGAATTCGTGACTTCCTCTTCTCGGCCCACAAGGACAAGTGCGACTGGATCAAGCATCAAAAGAATTAATAGAAATTCCATTGCCTCTACCCGGAATCGAAAAGTCATCGCTGTAACAGGGAGCACTGGCGCGCCAGGAAAGACGCGGTTTGCATCTGCTCTCGCAGAGGAATTGTCCACATATGGCTCGATCGTGCTTATTGATGCGGATATCCGATCCCATGGCATCTCAAGACAAAGAGAGCTGAAAGGAAAAAATAGAATTGAACTTCTACCACTCGATCGCGAGAGTCGTCCTACATTTATTCCTGATGGTGATGAAACCGCTGTGGTTGACTTGGGTTCATTGCCCGGGCTAGCAGAAGCGGTAACAGATCGCCGCTGGCATGGTTCACTCATTAACAATGTTCTAGATCGCGCAACCCATTTGATTTACATGTGTAAATCCACCCCAACTAGTATGGCTGAATTAACCTCTTTTCTTCGGGAATATCCGCTTCTTCTCAAAAAGCTGCCTGTTTCATACATATGTGTGCTCACTGGACACTCACGTGAATTGCGAGAGTGGGAGAGCAAATTCTTGACTCTCACCATGGGTGAGAACCGTTTTGTCCTGCGCGAGGGACAGTTAGACCCTAGTAGAGAGAGCGGGTTGTTGGGGAACCTACGTTTAGGAAATCCGAAACGAAAGGAGATTGCTAAGATTGCTACTTCGCTGGTTTAGCGAGAGCGTTAAATAGACAAATAGATTGGCTGGTTCTTGGTAAGTACTTCGAGAAGCGATCTCGCATATTCGCATACTGCCTTGACGGTGCGCGATAGAGGACGCCTCTCTGAATTAATATCTGAATGGCAGATGGTCTCAGATCTCTCTTTTGCAGACCTCATTTTATGGGTTCCGCGTCGTAAGAATTATCAGAGTTGGCCCGAAGGTCACATAGCAATTGCGCATATCCGTCCGACAACAGCGCCGACAGTCTTCGCTCAAGATGTGATTGGACAGGAACTTACGTGGGGCAAAAATTCTCGAATTGATCAGAGCCTTTCAACGGGATTAATTATTCGAGATGCCGAACCAGAGATGGTCGGAGATATCTTGATCAAGGAGGAGACGGTCCCGGTCCACTTTGATGGACGGACGATTGCTGTGATCTCTCGTCACCGTAATGCAGTAGCAATGCGTTCCGGTTCTCCTCTGGAGATTAACTATCGCGAGATCGCGCATAAAGTCTTTCGCATGATTTCCGAGGGAGCATTTCCTATCCAAGACAGCATTTACCAAGCGGAGTTCGCACCGCGAGTAGGTGATGGATTGGTTCGACTTGAAGCGCTAGGAAGTGTTACATACGCGAGCCCAAACGCTCGCTCCGCAATTAGTCGTTTGGGATGGGATAGCGAATTAGAAGGGGCACAACTTGGCGCAATTTTTGATTCGTTACAACGAAACCAATCTCAGCCAAGTGAAGAGGGCTGGTCGACCGTACTAAGTGGCAAAGCTTTGCGTCGCGCTGATTTTGACAACGGCAATGGCATTGTAGATTTACTCGTTATCCCACTTCTCGAGGGCGGGGATCGAATCGGCTCTATTGTTTTGGTTCACGATGTCACTGAATTGCGCCGTCGGGATCGCGCTCTGGTTTCTAAAGATGCCACCATCCGAGAGATTCATCATCGCGTTAAAAATAACCTTCAGACTGTTTCAGCGCTTTTGCGCTTGCAATCTCGCCGAGTAGAAGACCCAATTGCAAGTGCAGCTCTGGCTGAGGCCGTGAGACGTGTTGCTTCAATTGCGATCGTGCATGAAACGCTCTCTACGAGTTCTGCGGAGTCAGTTCTTTTTGATGAGGTGTATGACCGGATCGTTCATAATGCGATCGAATTAAGTCCGCGTCCAATCACCCCCGAGAAGATTGGTGACTTTGGAATATTGGATTCGCAGGTTGCAACCCCCCTTGCTCTGGTGGTCACTGAACTAATTCACAACGCATTGGAACATGGACTTGCTGAAAGTGGCGATCTGGTTCGCGTCGAAGTATCGAGAAGTGAGACTACCTACACAATTAATGTGATCGATAATGGTGTGGGACTCCCTACCGATTTTGATTGGGAGAAATCGTCAAATCTAGGGCTTCAAATCGTTCGAACTTTGACGGAGAACGAGCTCAAGGGGAGTATTACCCTCAGTCGAGTTAATGATGAGACGGTCGCTAGCATTCGATTCAAAGTCTAAGCAAAGGCCGATATTTCAATATTTTCCGACTAGAACTGGTTTTGGCTCTCCATCATGCGGGCGCGGTTACGAGCGGCCCTACGCTTAAGTGCCCGACGCTCATCTTCAGACAATCCACCCCAGACGCCTGCATCCTGACCGCTTTCCAGGGCCCAGGCGAGACACGCCTCCTTGACAGGGCAGCGCTGGCACACTTTTTTAGCTTCCTCGATTTGAGCCAAAGCTGGCCCTGTGTTTCCAATGGGAAAGAAGAGCTCCGGATCCTCATCGCGGCAGGCCGCTTCGTGTCGCCAATCCATCTCAATCTCCTTCAACCTAGGGAAGGCTCCGTCTCTGGCCCATGTGCGGATCTGGCCATGCGAAGCGCTAATTCAGACTAAATCAACTCAAACTTGGTAAAAACTACCGAAGCCGAGCTGGAGTAGTGGTGAATACTGTCCTATTCTCTCGTAGGACCCTCGAGATAACAAGGATCTCCAGTAAAAGATTCCTCACATTTGCATCGAATCTGCCATTTTGGATTGGCTGGTTAACAATTGGTTTGATCTGGGCTTTTAGGGGGTATCTGGCAACTCTTCAAACCTGAAACCGGAAATTTTCAAACCTGGATTTGGTGCCAAATTCATCTAGAACCAAACTTACGCTCAGATTTGTGCGGTCTTGGGGCTCAGTGGCCAGTCGGTGGTGAGCATTTGTGCGGATCACCCGCACATCAAGAGTTAAGACCCCGTCGCGGGTTTAACCTAAAAATCAAAAGGTCCAACTTAAGAGTTGGGTTGCGGGTTGTAGTCAAGACGCTGGAAAGAGGCGAATCATGGGCCGAGTGCGCCGATCGGAATTACAAAGATTCCGTCCGCGCGCTCGTACGCGGGGCCGGTCGCTGTTACAACTGCCATAAATACCGGGAACCCCTGAGCGTCGGTATCAATCCTTTCCCTAAAAGCGAGAAGATCTCCCGCAGCTTCCTCAACTTGGCCAACTCCTAGTTTCACTTCAATGGCGGCCCACCTGTTATCGGGCAGAACCAAAATTATGTCCACCTCCCTGTCTTGTTCGTCTCTGTACTGTCTAACCTCTCCGAACAGGCTTTGCATATAGCAACGAACATCCCGCACAACTAAATTCTCAAAAAGAAATCCAAAATACTTTATCTGACCCCCTATGAGCACTCCGGGAGATGCTCCAACAGCAGCGACTGCCAGGGAAGGGTCAATGAAGTATCTGGTTTCCTGACCTTGGACCCTCACCTTAGATCTCAATTCCGGGGTCCAAGCCGGGCTATTCTCCGTTATGAATACCCTACTCAGAGAATTTAGATAGCCGGTAGTTGTGTTGTCGTGGAGCGGAGTATTTTTACCCCCAGCGTCCGCGGAAATTGTTTTGATTGAAACTTTGGTTCCGACATTTCTTGCGAGCGACCTCAAGACTTTTGATACGTTGTCTTTGTTGAAGTTTATTCCGCTAGCTATTTGAACATCATGCCCAGTAATCTCACTGATGTAATGCTTCATTGCTTTTTGAGCTCTTGGAACCGTCAAACTCTGCACGCCTGGCCACCCACCTACGCATACCCTTTCGGCAATCCCCTGTAGCGTTATTCCCGGGTCTGTTGTTGTTGGTACCGCGCCATCAAACAACTCAGCCAAAGATACTTTTCCGGTGCTATGGCCAGTCTCAAGCAGCGACATCGGTCTGATCAATAAGCGTCCGACCCTCAATGCATTAACGTCGCGCGTCACATCGTCTTTCGGAACCGCAGACCCGGTCAGAATAAATTGGCCTTTCTTCTGACTTCTATCTACAACCTCTTTTGTGTAGGCCCACAGTTCCGGAACCAACTGCCACTCATCAATAAGGATTGGCTCATCACCAACTAACAAACTCTCAGGCGCTACCTTTGCCAGTATGCGATGGTTTTCGTCAGTGGCAAGCTTTATTTCAGTCTTGGCCAATCGCCTAGCAGTTTCAGTTTTGCCCGCAGCCTTTGGCCCCTCAATGAGTACGATGCCCATTGTTTCAAGGAGCTCTTTGATCTCTGCGTCAACCAGTCTTGGTGTGTAGGACACGCGCACCTCCTTTCAAGAAGTATCGGTTCAGCCGAAGTGTTTACGACGTTATAATTGTAGTGTTTACGACGTTAAAATTGTAGTGTTTACGACGTTAGAATTGTAGTGTTTACGACCCAGAACCGAGCCCCAGTAAGCCAATAAAAAGTGCGATCTGGACCTGATACGGCCCCTGTAAGAGCAACTGGCCGACTACTTCTCTAGAAATCTAGCTCGATAGGTAGAGAGCTTGACCTCCCCGTTCGCCGCCCAGGAGAGTGAGGCAAAGCTCGCCTTAGCGCAGATGGGGATTGAGATTGACTTAGAGACCGGAGAGATTTTAGGAACGTGGGATCCGCCCAATCGATAAGTAAGAGTGAGTGGTTAGTAAGAGAGAAAGAGGAACGAAGAAGGCTGCCTGAAAAGGCGGCCTTTTTGCATTTGGCAGTTGGTTTTGTAGCCGAGTGGGCCGATTTAGCCTAAGAGGTAGGTTGGACGAGAGTAAATCCCCTAAAAGACTCCCAATAAAGCGGATTCAGTAGCCATTTGTTTAGACCCACTCCACCCATTTGTTATCTACCCGGAGTGCCCCCGACAGGAGTCGAACCTGCGCACCCGCCTCCGGAGGGCGGTGCTCTATCCACTGAGCTACGAGGGCATGATCTGGGTCTAAAACTCTATATTCGGTATTCGGGCATAGATGCGGAGTTTGCTTTGTTTACAACAGAGCTACTGAGCAAGCCGCATAAGGGTATCAGTGAAAGAATCAGGGCTAGAAAGATAACTTGGGCAGAGTTAGGGGAGTTAGGGGAGTCAGCATATGAGCGATGTAGATGCAGGTATTAGGCAGACGGAGATTGCATATTTTGCCACCGGTTGTTTTTGGGGAGCGGAGCGCAGATTCTGGAATATGCCGGGAGTTGTGAGAACCGCTGTGGGTTACATGGGCGGTCAGAAGGCGCAGCCTACTTATCAAGAAGTTTGCACTGGCAGAACTGGTCACACCGAGATGGTCGAAGTTGAATTTGATCCCGCCATTATTACTTACCACCGGCTACTAGAGGAATTCTGGACGATGCATGATCCAACTTCGCTCAATCGTCAAGGTGGAGATAGTGGTACCCAATATCGCAGCGCAATCTATGCGTGCACTCCGGTTCACCTACGAGTAGCAAATGGCACTCGTGAAATTTATAACGAGCTTCTCAAGAAAAATGGGTTAGACGATATCTGCACTGAAATAAAAAGCAGTGTGGGAGTTCATTTTTGGCCGGCAGAGGAGTATCACCAAAGATATTTGGAGAAGAATCCAAACGGATACGACTGCCACTCATCCACTGGAATTGCCTACCCCGAAGAAATCTTCATCGGGTAAACCGCTACTTTTTACTCTGAGTGGTTGCTGCTTCCTACCAGTTAGAAGACTCCCCCTCCGTGGCGCGCCAGCAATACCAAGCAACCACGCTCTGTCTACCTGGAAATTTTGCACCCTCCTCATCGAGAATTTTCGGAGCAATTTCAAAGTCAAGGGCGTGAATTTTTTCCCAACCCCGACGCATGGCTAGGTCACCAACTGGCCAGAGATCGAGCCGGCCGAGATGGAACATTAGAAACATTTCCACAGTCCATCGACCTATTCCCCAGAGTGCGGTTAACTCTTCTGAGATTGCTTCGTTGCTTAACTTAGAAATTTTCTGGAAATTAATTGCGCCAGAAAGCGTGGCCTGCGTTAACTCCCCAATCGCTCGCGCTTTTGCTCCGCTTACTCCAACTGTTCGTAAATCCTCAGCAGATACCCCTCGCAACGCCTCAGGAGTGATCATTCCCCCTGTCAGTGTTCGTACTCGACCGAAAATCGTATCTGCAGCTTTCACTGCGAGCTGTTGCGAAATTATTGACTCCACCAATGTTTCATAATGGCCATGCTTGGGTCTGTGGCGATTAAGTGTGCACAGTGGGCTAACTTTGATAATCGGAGCAAAGGCTGGGTCTGCTCTGATAATGGCGCGGGTGTGCTTCTTCATCTCATCTATATCGGTCAAAGGCACGGGCTCAACCTACTTTAATGCGCGAAGAATGGAAGTATCTTCTTGGTTCTTATGAGTTAGTAGGCTACCTCCGTGATTGTAAATAATACGAGTGGGCTGGCATGGTCACTAACTCTCGGGGCTTTAGCCTTAATTTTGGCGCTCGATTTTTTCTTTGCCTTTCGAAATCGCCACGTAGTTACTCCACTCAAGAGCGTTGCCCTGTGGACCTTATTTTATATTTTTGCTGCTATTGCTTTTGGGCTCTCATTAGGGTTTTGGTCAACAAGTCAGGCTCGTGGAGAATTTTATGCTGGGTGGCTTACCGAGTACTCCCTCTCCTTTGACAATCTCTTTGTACTACTTTTAATAATGGCGCGTCTAAAAGTTGCTAAGGAGCGAGAAGAGATGATTCTTTTTTGGGGGATACTCTCCTCGCTCTTCTTACGAGGACTATTTATTGCTGGCGGTGCTGCCCTAGTAAATCGGTACCAATGGATCTTTTATATCTTCGGTGGTTTCCTCATTTACACCGCGGTCCAACTTTTTCGCGAAAGTGAGAGCGAGGAATGGAACGAAGGGCCCGCCATTCGCTTCCTCCGCAAGAAAGGTGCACCAATCGCCGTAATTGCAATGTCAGCGATTGCGCTTACCAATCTCCTCTTTGCATTTGATTCTATTCCCGCAATATTTGGTTTGACTCGAAATCCATTTGTGATTGTTACTGCGACCATCTTTGCCTCCATGGGGCTACGTCAACTTTATTTCCTTATCGGGGATTTGATGGAAAAATTAGTCTTTTTGAGCGAAGGCCTCTCGGTCATCCTGGCATTTATTGGCTTGAAGTTGGTCTTTGAGGCGGCAATTGCGCAAGGACATTTCAAGGTTATCGGCGTGAGAATTCCAAACATTTCTCTTGGTATCTCTCTGGGTTTTGTCATCGGTGTTCTTGTCCTGACGGCCATATTGAGTGCAATAAAAGGTCCAAGCGCCAAGGAATAGTGTTCACTCTATCTTTTCAGGCGCTACGTTAGGCTATCTCTATGTCCGATGTGCAACCGAATAACCAAGCAACTCAAGGTCCTGCCACTGATAATGAGATGCATACTTTGACTCTGCAAACACGCCTTGTCGCTGCTGCTAGGCCTGAGCGGGGTGGTGATGCGGGAGTCAATGTTCCCATCGAACTTAACTCCACCTTTATGGCGCCGGGAAGTGCTGGTTACGGACGTTTCAGTAATAAGACGTGGAGCGCACTAGAGAGCGCAATAGAGGCATTGGAATGTGGCTCCACCTTAGTTTTCTCCTCTGGGATGGCAGCGATCTCTGCCATATTCTCTATTCTTCCTCGAGGAGCGGTTGTTACCGCCTCACGCAATGGCTATTCGGGAACGATGACGCTCTTGCGCCAAGGGGAGAGTTCGGGAGCGTTTGAAGTTCGCTATGTCGATGTTTCACGTACTGCTCAAGTACTTGATGCACTGAAAGGCTCAACCCTCCTCTGGCTGGAATCTCCCACCAATCCGGCCCTTGAGGTTGCTGATATGCCAACTCTCATAGCCGCAGCTAAATCGCTGAACGTGGGAGTCGCTGTGGATAACACCTTCGCAACGCCGCTCAATCAGCAGCCCCTTGAAATGGGCGCAGATATCGTTGTTCATTCTTTGAGTAAATACATATCTGGTCACAGTGACCTCATTTTGGGCTCTATCTCTACAAATGATCAGGCGCTTTTAGCGCGCTTGTATGATGTGCGAAAAATTAACGGCGCAATCCCCGGTCCCTTTGAAGTCTGGCTCGCCCTGCGTGGAATTCGTACACTTGGCGTACGGATGGAGCGCTCACAGAAAAACGCCATGGAAATAGCTATGCGTCTATCTCTGCATCCTGCGGTTGATCGAGTTCGATACCCAGGTTTGTCCACGGATCCACATCATGAAACGGCAAAGAGTTTTATGAAAGGTTTTGGTGCGGTGATGGCTTTCGATCATAAAGGTGGAGCCGAGGCTGCCGATCTGGCTTGCTCGTTATCACAACTGGTAGTTCATGCGACCTCCTTGGGCGGCGTCGAATCACTCTGGGAGAGGCGTCATCGTTGGAGCGCAGAAAGCCCTTCCATACCCACTAATTTGATTCGGCTCTCGGTGGGTATTGAGGATGTTGAAGATTTGTGGCGTGATATCGACACTGCGCTCACCCAATCTCTCAAGAGTTAACTTCATATTCACTTTTCGCTCGGCTGGCTCCCAGGGCGTTTCCAGCAAGTACGTGGTTTGAGAGAGTAGATTTCTCCTATGGTTAAAACGATTCGTCGCGTGGTCGAGGTCTTTACTCTCCTTGTATTCATTCTCGGAGCTGTGAAGTCCGTCTTTGCCTGGCTGGCTAATAGCGAGCACGGCACTCATGAAGTTTTCGTTGACGAAGAAGAGTCCGAGCGTCAGTTTTGACTGATGAGATAACGTATGGTTATTAATCCTACAAACGATACCCCAATTCCTGATGGCGATTTTGAATATGTGGCCGGCAGTTGCAATATCGGAACTCGAGAGATTCGCCGCCGTCAATTAGTCGGTGGAATTGGATTATTTCTCACGCTTTCAACTGTTTTTGGGTTTTACCATCAACATGCATCTCGAATGGCGCGTTTTAGTACATTCTTACCAGCGTTGGTGATGAGTATTGGCTACCTTCAAGCTCGAAAGAAGTTCTGTTTGGCATTTGGTTTTTCGGGATTATTTAATTTTGGAACTCTTGGAAATACCAAGCGCGTCATTTCAGAATTTGACCGAAAGATTGATCGCACCGCTGCCATTCGATTATTTTTACAAGCAGCAGTACTAGCGGCAGTAGTAACTGGTTTAGTCTTTCTTCTTCCGATTTCTCATAAATAGACTTCACTACACCTTAAATTGTGAGATCCCAGTAATTACCACCTATCAATTTCTGGCGAACCTGCTCAGTAAGATACCCACATGAGTCCAGCTCCAAGAACCCTGCATATTGTCTTAAATGGAGTAAGAGAAGATTCGCGGGTCCTGAAATGTGCTTGGTCGCTCGGAAATGCCGGTTGGGATGTTTTGGTAGTTGGAGCAAGCCCATCTGGTCAAGTTGATGAAATTGAGATCGGCTATGGGCGGATTATTCGACTCCCTTTGAAGATTATGATTGCTAAAAACCAAGTACCGTCGATTATCTGGTTTTTTATTAGAGGTGAACGACCTCAGCGTGTGCTTAAGAGAGTGCTCCGAAAGTTGCGCTACCACCGACGTAAAGCATTTGAGAAATTCAAAGTGAAGACGGAGGTTGTAGTTCCCAATCTCCATAGATCTGTAAAGTTAATTACTCCAATTGCTCTCGATTTTGCGCCAGATGTGGTTCACGCCCATGATTACACGGCGCTACCAATTGCTGGAGCAGTGGTTGATTCATTACGAGCTGCTGGCAAGCGGGCCGCGTTGGTTTATGACGCGCACGAATATGTACCCGGGGTCGCTCACCTCACCACGCCAATGGCTGCGTTGTATACGAAAATAGAGCGGAAATACTCTCGTAAATCGGCAGCCATACTTTCTGTGAGTGAACCAATGAATGATCTTTTACTCGAGCAATTACAGATCACCCAAACTCCAACAATTGTGGCGAATGATCCTCTTGTTGAAGGCCAAAAACCTTCGATGAGAAACTTGCGGGCAGATATTGGAATCGGCAGTGATGTACCACTGATGGTTTATTCCGGAGCAGTTGCACCTCAACGCGGAATTCAAACTGCATTAGCTGCACTGCAAAACTTAGAGGGCGTCCATCTAGCACTAATTGCGAATCCGAAAAGTAAGTCCGTGATCGATTTAGTAGAAAGCGCTGGTGATTTGAGCTCGCGCTTCCACGTAGTGCCATACGTTCCTAATTCTGAATTAGTCTCCTACCTCTCCATAGCAGATATTGGTTTAATACCCATCTTGCATCGCCTCAATCATGAGATATCACTGATCACAAAATTTGGTGAGTACATGCAGGCGTTACTACCGATCATTGTGAGTGATGTGAAAACTATGTCGGCCGAGGTGAAGCGTCTGGGAAATGGTGAGGTATTTATCGCCGAGGATGTTGATGATTTTGTAAGGGCTGCGCGCGCTATTTTCGCGGACCCGGCTAAATATCGAGCTGCCTACACGGATGATGTTTTATCTGCACGTTCGTGGGAGCGTCAGGCGGAGATTTTGCTCTCCACATACAACACGATTTCTAATGCCAGCCCGCAAGCTCGTGAACATCGCCCATTTTTTGTTACAGAGCCAAAGCCAATAATTGAAACTAACTAAACTCGTTGAACTAGGCTCCTGCACCAATCACACGGAAGGTAACACCGTCAAAATTATTGGGATCCATAGTTCTGCGTCCATCTACAACGACGCGAACTCCGGGAAAATTACTCTTCTCAAGATTTTTGTAAACCTGATGATCAGCCTGCAGAATGAGGGCATCTGTAGATTCACCTAAGGTAAACGGTACAAATCCCAGAGCGATTATCTCCTCATCGCTGTACATGGGGTCATGAACTTTGACTAATGCACCGCGAGATTTAAGTGCTGAAACCACTCCAAAGACTCCAGAGAAGGCGGATTCCTTTACCCCTCCTCGATAAGAAATTCCGAGGACTGTCACTTTCTTTCCATCAAGATCACCGAAGTTATCTGCTAACAGCGTTACAGCATGCTCCGGCATTGCTGCATTGGCTTCTCGCGCAGACCTTACGACGGTCGCACGTGGATCGTTCCATAAATAAAAACGGGGATAGATAGGAATGCAGTGGCCTCCAACGGCTATTCCAGGCTGATGGATATGGCTATATGGCTGAGAGTTAGAAGCGGCGATTACCTTCGCAATATCGATGTTGGCGCCCTCTGCAAAGATTGCGAATTGATTGGCCAGAGCGATGTTGACGTCCCGATACGTGGTCTCAGCAAGTTTGGCCATTTCACTCGCCTCAGAGGTTCCCAAGTTCCAGACTCCGTTTTTTTCTTGCAGATCGGGTCGATCATCAAAATCAAGAACTGATTCATAGAAAGCGATGCCAGCCGCCGTACTACTTTCATTTATGCCACCAACTAATTTTGGATATTTACGAAGGTCAGCAAATACTCTGCCTGTAAGTACACGCTCCGGCGAGAAGACAAGATGAAAATCTTCACCTGCCTTGAGCCCTGATCCCTTTTCGAGAGCGGGTGCAAAACGGTTACGAGTGGTGCCAACTGGAAGAGTAGTTTCATAAGAGATGAGGGTTCCTGATTTTAGTCCTGCTGCTATCTTCTCTGTGGCGCTATCCATCCAGCCAAAATCAGGGATTCCCTCTTCGTTTACAAAGAGGGGAACGACGATAACCACCGCATCGGACTCACTTACTGCGCGCGTTGTATCCGTCGTAGCGGTGAGGTGACCCGACCCAACTACTTCTCGTAAGTACTCGGCTAGGAAATTTTCACCTGGAAAAGGTTCGACACTCGCGTTCACGAGATCAACGGTCTTTTGATTTACATCGCACCCAATAACGTGATGGCCCTTTTTAGCGAAGGCAACAGCTAGTGGTAGCCCAATTTTTCCTAACGCAACAACTGCGATCTTCATGGCATTAACGTCCCTTCGCAATTGTTACAACAGATCGGGTGTTAGCGCTTTCGATCATGGCACTGGCAACTCGAACTGTCGCAAGCCCTTGCTCCATAGTGACTATTCGCTCGGTTGCCCCTGGGATACCAAGTACCGCGTCTCGAAATGCTTCATGTTCAGTGCGAAGTGGTTCTGGTTTTGCAAATGCGTAACGAATGACATCACCCTCACTCACGCCGCGAAAGGAGGCAACCGCATCCCATTGTGTATCAATGGATGCGTTGGCATAAAAAGTTAGATCGGCGGTTAACGTATCGGCGAGGAAAGAACCGCGCTCACCGGTGACAATAGTGAGACGTTCTTTAAATGGGGTTAGCCAATTAACCAAGTGGTTCGTAATGATGCCATTTTCCAATTCGCCAACAGCAGCGACCATATCCTCGTGAGGTCGACCAGATTTTAAGGCGGTCTTTGCTGAAACATTGATGAAGGCAGAGCGAGCAACCCACGCGGTGAGGTCAATGTCGTGCGTTGCTAGGTCTTTAATTACTCCTACATCGGCAATTCTGGCTGGAAAGGGACCTTGCCTGCGCGTGGCAATTTGATACACATTGCCAAGTTCGCCGGCGTCGAGCTTTGCTCGTAATTGTTGTAAAGCAGGGTTGTAGCGCTCGATATGACCGACTGCCCCGACGAGTCCCTGAGCCGCGAAGGCGTTAGTAATTCGTTCTGCCGATTCATTGTCTACTGCGAGAGGTTTTTCAATTAAGGCGTGAACTCCAGCAGCGGCAAGTGCGAGCGCAAGGTCTTCGTGGAAAGCAGTTGGAGCCGCGACCATTGCATAATCAATACCAAGTTTGATGAGCTCTTCAACTGTGGAAACGAGAGGTCGACTTCCGGCAACTCCATGTGGATCACCCATTGGATCGCAGACTCCGACGAGTTCAACTCCATCGAGAGAGCCGAGCACTCTGGCGTGATGACGTCCCATCATGCCTAGACCAACTAGTCCTGCGCGCAATTTTTTAGAGGGTGGTGAGGTGTGTAAGGAATCTGCCATGTGATCTGCTCGCTTAGATTCGGGTAGCAACGTCATTTACGACGCTGACAATTTGTTCCAACTCTTCTTGAGTTAGGGATGGATGCACAGGTATTGAGAGAACCTCTTTCACCACTTTTTCAGTGATGGGTAGGTCATGTACCGAATTAAAGGAGGGAAGGCGATGAATCGGAGTTGGATAATAAACATCACACCCCACCCCACCTGCCTTGATAAGTTCTATCGCCTTGTTGCGGGCTTCGCTAGTGGCACCATCTATACGAATTGTGTATTGGTGATACGAATGTTCTGACCCTGGGCGGAGGTAAGGGGTGATGACGCCTTTGAGGTGATCATCGAGGTAAGCGGCATTCTTGCGGCGTTGGTCGGTCCAAGCCTCCACCTTAGTAATTTGCACGCGGCCAATAGCGGCATGGATATCAGTCATGCGATTGTTGAATCCAACAATCTCGTTTTGATAGCGCACTATTCCGCCTTGATTTCGGAGCATTCGACTTTGGTGTTCTACTTCTGGATCATTTGTGACGATCATTCCGCCTTCTCCAGAGGTCATGTTCTTGGTTGGATAGAAAGAGAATGAGGCGACAGACCCCCATTCACCTGCCATGCGACCGTTTAGGGAGGCTAGGTGCGCCTGCGCAGCATCTTCGATAATCAGGATGTTATGTTTCGCACCGATCGCTTCAAAGCGATCCATATCAGCGATATGTCCGTAGAGGTGGACCGGCATGATTGCTTTGGTTCGGGAGGTAATGAGAGACTCCACGTGATCAGGGTCTAGGTTAAATGTTTTGGGATCAATATCACCGAAGACCGGCACGCCACCTGCGAGGGCTACTGAGTTAGCGGTAGCAGCAAAGGAGAAAGAGGGAACGATTACTTCATCCCCGGGTTTAATTCCAGCAGCAAGAAATCCTAAATGAAGCGCTGATGTGCCTGAGTTAACCGCAATACAGCGTCGACCCCCGACTAGACGTGAGAACTCTTCTTCGAACGCCTTGACTTCCGGACCTTGCGCCATCATTCCACTGCGAAGTACGCGGTCTACCGCTTCGCGCTCTTCGTCTCCGATTATTGGACGGGCTGCTGGAATCAATTGAATCTCTTCTCCACTAGTTTCTTAGTTTTTCTTAGTTCTGACACATCTGTTCGATCGCGCACTGCTTGAACTTTTGGGTTTGGCAGATCATTCCGCAACCAATTCATTCTCGGAGAGCTGCCGATACGTACTTCTATCCAACGGACAACGAAATCTATTTTCGCCAATATCTTCGAGAGGCGCTCCCGAACGACCTACCCAGCGAATGCGCTTGGCCGGAACTCCTGCTACCAAGGCAAAATCCGGCACATTCTTTGTGACTACTGCCCCAGCGGCAACGAGTGCCCACTTACCAATAATGACTGGTGCAACACATACGGCTCGCGCTCCTATGCTCGCGCCTTCATGAATAGTGACCCCTACGGCCTCCCAATCACTTCCACTTTTAAGTGAAAAATCTGAATTAACTGCGCGTGGGTATTGATCATTGGTGAGCACCGCAGCCGGTCCGATAAAGACTCCAGTGCCGAGCGTCGCAGGTTCATAAACAAGAGCATAATTTTGAACTTTGCAGTTATCACCGATGGTGACACCGCTTCCGATATATGCGCCGCGACCAATAATGCAATTCTTTCCCAGAACTACTCCATCGCGAATTTGGGCTAAGTGCCAGATCGAACTTCCATCTCCGAGGGTCGCAGAACTGTCAACGTCGGCGCTGGGAAGGATTTTTACAGCCACAGTCAGGAGTCTAGCGTGTCAGTTTCATCATCTCGGCGGCGAAATTGAAGTATTCCCGCTCACTATCAAGGTTTTTGCTAGCCCAAAGTTCCACGTTGAGACGAATCTGATCTAGCTCATCTGGATTCATTCTCCAGTACTCAAGTCTCATGGCAACGGCTTCTGGAGATGGCTCGATCGCCCCAAAGTTGCTGACTCTATGTAATTCAACACAACGCGGCAGCGGTGTTGAAATTGAGGCAAGACCCACACTCATATATTCATAGAGCTTTGAGGGGATTGCTTCCATGAATGCTGGTGTGGGTTCAAGCAGGCAGAGACCGACCCAAGCACCTACCGCATAACTCCATGAAGTACTCAGCGGAAGTTTGCCGTGAAATCGAATTCGGGAGCGACCGGGATCGTTCTCCTGCACCCATTTATCCACGAATTCTTGATCGGCCGGCGCAATCCCTCCAACGAAATCAAATTCCCAACGAGGAGAGATTTGCGCTACTCGTAACATATTTTTTAATCCACGACTTGCTCGCAGGTCTCCAATATAAATTGCACGAGGCACACTATCTCTCTGGCCACTCTGTGAAAGTAGAGAATTTTCTGGAAGATTGCGGACCACCAAACGATTATGGGCTTTTAATGGTGGAACCTGAACATCGGCCACCGTCGTGAGATCAGCGCGTTCGGAAAACCAGAGGGCGGAGCGAGTATCACTTTTTGCTATCCATCCGACAATGCCAAAAAATTTCTTTGCCCATGCGCGATCGTGCAATAACTGCAGATAATCTTCAAAGAGATCCACAGCAAATTTGCGACCACGCAATTTCGCCACAGCGTATGAGGGAGCAACCGCCTCTGGTGAGATTGCGTAGAGAACCCTTCCTCGAGAACGCAGCGCAAATATTCGGGAGCGGTAATAGCGAGGTATTAGTCCGGTGTTGTGCCAGGCTGCATTGAACCAAGGGGAGCGGATTTCTAAAGTTTGTTGCGCAGATTCGACTTGAGGGGCATCTTGTAAAAAACCAGGTGCGAATACTTCAACGCTCAAACCTGCTCGAAGCAGTGCCCTCGTGAGTCGATGGAGCCTGGCATCGGCAAGGTTTGCACCCGATGAGATAATCGAGATATCGATCTGCTTCGACATCCAAAGAACTCTTTACATATCTTCGTAGCTTGAGGGCAAGGAACCAACATTAAGAAATTTTAAATAATCATCGACAATTTTCTCTGGTTTACCGCTGTCCAGCATCTGCCCTTTATGCATCCATATAGCTGTGTCACACAAATCTGTGACCGTTGCTAAGGCGTGTGAGACGATCACAATGGTGCGAGCCTCAGCGCATAACTGCCGCATTCGTTCGAATGATTTCTCTTTAAATGCAGCATCACCTGCAGAGAGCGCTTCATCGAGAAGTAAAATATCGGGAGTCATACTCACGGCGACAGCGAAAGAGAGGCGCCCATACATTCCACTTGAATAGGTGCGGACTGGAAGATCAATAAATCCATCGGGTAAGGCGGCAAACTCTGCAATTTCATCAGTTTTACTGCTGATCTCATCCATATTCAATCCAGATGCAAGTCCGCCTAAAATTATGTTATCTCGACCTGAGAGGGCGGGATTGAATCCAACACCCAGTGCCAGTAAGGTAGAAATTTTTCCATTGACAATAATCCGACCTTCGGTGGGGGAAAGGATCCCCGCAATGCATCGCATGAGCGTTGATTTGCCTGCTCCATTTGAGCCAACAATTCCTAATACTGATCCATGAGGTACATCCAGAGTCAGGTGTTTAATTGCCTCAATTGTGCGAGTTCGCTCTTTCTGTTTAAGACTGGCTCGCATTACGGCATTTTTAAGAGTGCGCTTTGCCTCCAGACTTACCTTGTATTTGATAGAGAGATCTTCAATGCGAATTGCCAATCCCTCGGGCATGAGGAGCGAAGATTTAGATTCGGATAGCAAAATCGCGCTCCCTTGAAATGAAGAAGTATCCACCGATCATGATTGAAGCAGCTGCCCAAAACAGACACCAGAGAACAATTGACGCGGTGAGCGATTCACCACTCACCCAAACCCGTGATGTTGCATTTAAAACTGGACCAAGAGGATTTATGTAAAGCAGAATCTTCATATTTCCACGCAAGCTATTTGGGAGCCAGAGAACGGGTGAGAGATACATCCAGATTCTGGTGATGTACGTGAGTAATTTATTGGTGTCGCGGAAGTAGACATTGAGTGTGGCAAACACTAACGCCAAACCAAAGCCGGTGAGACCTGTGCAGATTAAAATAAATGGGATCCAAAGAAAGTGCCACGTCCAACCGGGTACTTGAGTCGTTGGATAAGCCCACTTTCCGGCAATCAATACGAAGATATAGACCGGAATAGTGGGAAGGAATTGTTGAAAGGCTTGAATCGCACATGAAAAAGGCAGTAGCGCGCGGGGGAAGGCTTGGTTCAAAATAAGCCTCCCGCCGGCGGTGATTGAGAGCGCTCCAGCGGTAACGCAATTTTGGGCAAAGTAAAAGGTGAAGAGTCCGATGAGCAAGTGATCGAGTCGAGTCAAACCTGGTAGAGAGCCACCCGGCCGAATGATTGTGACAACCAAGTAGTAGACGAATCCGAGTAAAAGCGGATTGAGCACCAGCCAGACCTTGCCTAAGCGAGAATCCAAATACTCTGCCTTATCGCTAAACCGAGCCAATTCTGTAGCGAATGTGCGGCGAGTCCAAAATTCTTTGATGTATGGGATTAGTGGGGGAAGTGATGCCCGGTGAGGTTCGAAGATCTGAATCTTAGGAACAAAATTTGCATTCGCAGGCATGGGGTAAGTGTGCCATCCCAAGACCTCATCTATGCACAGGTCGGAGTAAGCGACCTCACGTGCCAGCGGTCGGTTGTGAAGAATCCCCCGTATTCAGGCGGTCGAATGCTGCCTATTACTATGAAAGGTGAAAACCAGATGGATTTAATCCAGAGGAAGGTGACCCCTGTTGGGGTCGGAAAGAAATGGCTGCCACGTTTAGTGAGCGTTGCCCTTATTGGAGCGATTGTGCTCCCTGCGGTAGCGGAGAGTGGTAGCGCCTTTGCGGCGACAAAGCCAGTTGGTAAAGCGGCGGTCAGGACCGTTCGAAAAGTTCCAACGCGTTCGGCATCAGTTCGAAAGGTCGCCGCCAAGCCCATCGCTTCCAAACGAACTTCAACAAAAAAGTTGGTATCGAAGAAGGCAGCACGTAGAAAACTGGCTCCTAAAAAGGTAAGCGCCAGAGGAGGTGTTACAAAGAGAGCAGTTACTAAAAAACCTAGTTCAAAGACAAGTATTGCAACTACTTCTGTAGCCAAACGCAGCCCAGCAAAAGCGGCAACCAAGAAAGCGGCAACCAAGAAAGCGGTGAGTTCTAGCGCGATTACCAAGCCAGCGAACTCTAAGTTAAAGAAGGTCGCATCTCTCGGTGCCCCTACGGCTGCAGTTGCTGCCGGAACTGCTGCGGGAGTTGTAGTTTCCAAGAAAATGAGCGAAAAGAAAGCCGCACAGGCTCCTGTGCCAAATTCTCAATCAGCAATTTCGGGAACAGGCATGACCAATCCGCTCGATACCGCTTCAACTGGAGTGAATCCGGAGGCTGCCGTGAAGGCAGTGACAGTTAAAGCACCGAAGGCACCGAAGGCACCGAAGGCAGCAAAGGCACCGAAGGCAGCAAAGGCAGCAAAGGCAGCTACGGTTAAAGCACCGAAGGTAGCAAAGTCAGCTACAGATAAGGCAATCAAATCCGTTAAGAAAGCAAATGCACCAAAGGCGTCAGTGGCTAAACCTCTGAAGAAGATGCGAATGCGTCGTCTTCACGTTCTTCCTTAAGAAGGAAATTACGAAACAGTGATCTGATGGAGGTAGATCGTTAGATCGCTGGATTCGAAATACCTAAGAGCAGGAGAAATGAGAGGACTCGGGAGTCAAGGAGATATCTCAACTTCCGAGTCTTGCTCATCCACCCGTATTTAACTTTATTTTCAGAGAGAAACACCTGAAATTATTTTATTCGCTGAAGTTTCTGGGATATTCCCAATAATTGGTCTCTAGGCCCTTGTGGGCATTATC
>JAYTQV010000028.1:0-22935 GCA_043746515.1 Actinomycetes bacterium
GAGGACCCAGAGCGTGTTCGCCTCTCCCAGAAAGTTCGAGGAGAGAGCACGGAGATAGTTGATCAATTATTGATTCTCGATGAGGCTCGGCGCAGCGCCATAGCCACCTTTGAGGTTCTTCGTGCCGAACAAAATCTTCTCTCAAAGTCTGTGGCAGCGGCCAAAGGGGATGAGAAGGCCACTTTTCTGCAGAGTGCAAAGGAATTATCAGCACGAGTCAAGGAGGCGGAATCTCTGCGCTCAGCCGCAGAATTAGCAGCGGATGCCGCCCTGTTGCAAATTCATAATTTAATTAGTTCCGAGGCTCCCGTTGGAGGCGAAGCAGATTTTGTTGTTCTCGAGCACGTTGGCACTCCTAGAGATTTCGCGCAAGCAAACTTTGAGCCAAGAGATCATGTTGAATTAGGAAAGATTTTAAAGGCTATCGATACTGAGCGTGGAGCTAAGGTTTCTGGATCACGCTCTTATTATTTGACTGGAGTCGGCGCCTTACTCGAATTTGCACTTGTAAATTATGCAGTCATGTCGGCAACTAAAGCAGGGTTTACACCTGTAATTCCGCCGGTAATGGTAAAACCTGCTGCTATGGAAGGCACTGGTTTTCTTGGTCAAGCAGCTGAAAATGTCTACTATCTGCAAGAAGATGACAACTACTTAGTTGGAACGAGTGAAGTCCCCTTAGCGGCCTATCACATGAATGAGATCATCGAAAATTTACCTTTGAGATATGCAGGTTACTCCACATGTTTTAGACGTGAAGCTGGCACTTATGGTAAAGATACGCGCGGAATAATTCGAGTTCACCAATTCGATAAAGTTGAAATGTTTATCTTCTGTGAACCAAAAGATGCGCTCGCTGAACATCAGAAATTGTTGCAGTGGGAGAAGGAATTTCTCAATGCGATGGAGATCCCATACCGCGTTATTGATGTGGCCTCTGGAGATTTAGGTGCCAGTGCTATCCGCAAGTTTGATATTGAGGCATGGATCCCAACGCAGAACGCATATCGCGAGGTCACCAGTACATCAAACTGTACGGAGTTTCAAGCACGCCGCTTGAATATCCGCTTTCGCGATGGCGAAACTACCAAGCCGGTTGCTACGCTCAATGGAACTCTAGTTGCCATTCCGCGCATGATTGTTGCAATACTTGAGAATCACCAACAAGAAGATGGATCGGTACTAGTTCCGTTAGCTCTTCGCCCATTTTTAGGAGTCGACCGATTACTTCCGGCATAAGTGGGTCAAGACCAAAAGTTATAGCCACCGATTTAGATGGCACGATTGTCTCTTCATATGAGCAGATTTCTTCCCGTACAATTTTGGCGTTTAAAGCCGCTCAACAACTTGGAGTTGAAATATTTTTTGTTACCGGCAGGCCACCAAGGTGGATGCGCGAAATCAAAGAAGCATTTGGATTTGGAAATGCTATCTGTGCCAACGGTGCGATGCATTATGACTTAATCAATGAGAGAGTGATTGAGGAGTGGTTGATTCCACTTGAATCTCAATTTGAATTCGTTAAACGAATGCGCGCTGCAGTTCCTACAATTTCTTTTGCAACGGAGTATGGCGAAGAGTTTCATCACGAAAATTCCTATGTTCCACGTTGGGATGTTGGGATTGATAATCACCCCGTAATAAAAATCGAGGAAAAATTACTCAAACCTGCCTTCAAGATGTTAGCCAGATGTTCTGATTTCGAATACACCTCTGATGAGCTCCTAGTCATCGCCGAACGTGAAGTCGGGGATTTAGTAACCATTACACATTCAAATGCCCGTGAGTCTTTGTTGGAAATATCAGCACTTGGAGTGAGTAAAGGCCAAACTCTGGCGAAGCTCACCAGCAGGATGGGATTTGGCGCTGATGACGTGGTGACGTTTGGGGACAATCCCAATGACTTTTCGATGCTCTCCTGGGCTAGTCGTTCCTGGGCGATGGCAGATGGTCATACAGACGGACCAAAATATTCAAAGTTCGTTGCGCAACCTCACCACCATGATGGGGTTGCAATCGTTATTGAGGAATTGCTGGCGCTACCAGCTTAACTAACGAATTTTGCCTCCCTGTGAGTGTGCCACTAGGTTTGCCCACGGAGGGCTCGCATAGTGGCCGAGTGCACCGGTCTTGAAAACCGGCAAGGGAAACCTTCGTGGGTTCAAATCCCACGCCCTCCGCCATTTTGGCCATTTTGGCCACTTTGGCCATTTTGGCCCCCAAATTGTGGGGGGATCTGCCCCTGTGTGCGATTTCACCCTGACTTATTTGGACCTCGCCTAGCGTTATTACGCTCGAAATACCAAACTTCTCTCATGGCAATTGATACCTCAGGCAATGGCGTCTTCTCAGAGGGTCGAGCAAAATTAAACGCTCGTACATTACGAACCGATAAATGGTGGTTACAACCACTCATCACTGTCCTCGTTCTTTTCTCCTTTATCGTGTACGCGACTTTCCGAGCTTTCGAAAACGGAAAATACTTTGCGCAACCTTTGATCTCCCCCTTTTATTCGCCCTGTCTCTCCACAGATTGCGTTAAAGGTTCACCATCATTTGTTGGAACTATTTTTGGTACGTATCACGTTTTTGGAATGACTGTTTCGCCTTCATTATTTATATTAATTTTTCCATTGGCATTTCGTATGACCTGCTATTACTACCGAAAGGCCTATTACCGTTCTTTCTGGATGTCGCCACCAGCCTGCGCAGTGGCTGAGCCACATGCCAAGTACACGGGTGAAACCCGCGCTCCTCTTATATTACAAAATGGTCATCGCTATGCGTTCTATGCTGGTTTAGTTTTTAATACCTTTCTTACCATCGATGCATTCGCAGCATTTAGGAATGAGCGAGGTCAATGGGGCCATATGTCCGTCGGCACGCTAGTGCTACTGGCAAATGCCACTTTCTTATGGCTTTATTCGCTCTCCTGTCATACCTGTCGTCATACAGTCGGTGGGAGATTGCGTAATTTCTCAAAACATCCGATTCGCTACAAGATATGGACGTGGGTTTCAATTTTGAATCATAAGCATCAAAATTTTGCGTGGATCTCGCTCTTTGGCGTTGCACTCGCTGATCTCTATGTTCGCCAGGTGTCTGGCCACTCTATCCGCAACCTCTACTTCTTCTAAAGGCGAAAGAAAATGACAGAACATCTTGAGCGTCACAAGTATGACATCGTCGTTATTGGTGCTGGTGGGGCAGGGTTGCGTGCGGCGGTAGAAGCCCGTGAATCCGGGCTATCGGTCGCTATCGTGTGTAAATCTCTCTTCGGTAAAGCTCACACCGTTATGGCTGAAGGTGGTGCTGCTGCCTCCATGGGTAATGTGAACGAAAATGACAACTGGATGGTGCACTTCCGCGACACGATGCGTGGGGGAAAATTCCTGAACCATTACAGAATGGCAGAGTTGCATGCCAAGGAGGCACCTGATCGGATATGGGAACTCGAAACATGGGGAGCCTTGTTTGACCGAACAAACGAAGGCAAAATTTCTCAACGTAATTTTGGTGGCCATGAATATCCGCGTCTGGCTCACGTTGGGGACCGTACAGGGTTGGAATTAATTCGAACGATGCAACAACGGATTGTGGCACTCCAGCAAAAAGATGGCCGTGAAACTGGAGATCCAGAGAAGAACCTCAAAGTATTTGCTGAGGTGACCATCACTGAGATTTTGAAAGAAGGTGGCAAAGTCGCTGGCGCATATGGGTATCGTCGTGAAAATGGAGAGGAGGTTCTTTTCGAAGCACCGGCAATAGTTATTGCTACTGGTGGGGTTGGAAAGACCTTTAAAATTACCTCTAATTCCTGGGAGGGCACAGGAGATGGTCACGCGCTCGCTCTCAAAGCTGGTGCAAATCTCGTGGATATGGAGTTTTTGCAATTCCATCCCACCGGAATGGTCTGGCCTCTCTCTGTTAAGGGTATTTTGGTGACTGAATCTGTCCGTGGTGAAGGTGGTATTGTCACAAATTCATTGGGCGAACGCTTTATGTTCAAATATATTCCTGATGTTTTTAAGGATAAGTACGCTGACAATGAGGCAGAGGCTGATCGTTGGTATGTAGATCAGGATAATAATCGCCGCCCACCCGAGTTGCTTCCACGAGATGAAGTTGCTCGCGCAATTAATACTGAAGTAAAAGCAGGGCGGGGAACCGAACACGGTGGAGTCTTCCTTGATGTTTCCAAGCGTTTATCTGCTGAAATTATTAAGAAGCGTCTTCCATCCATGTGGCATCAGTTTTATGAATTAGCTGGTGTTGACATCACCAAAGAACCCATGGAGGTAGGACCAACCTGCCATTATGTGATGGGAGGAGTAGAGGTTGATCCCGATTCAGCGGCAGCAGTTGGCGTCGATGGATTATTTGCTGCTGGTGAAGTTGCAGGTGGAATGCACGGTTCAAACCGCCTGGGTGGAAATTCTTTAACAGATCTATTGGTTTTTGGGCGCCGTGCTGGCATGGGAGCTGTCGCCTACGTAAAATCACATGCAGCGAATCCAGTAAGCGAAGCTTCTTTAGAGCGTGCTCGCACAAAAATTGCAGCTCCATTTAAAACTTCAGGGGGTGAGAATGCTTACTCGCTTCATCAAGAATTGCAGGAAGTTACTCACAATTTAGTTGGCATTATTCGAACCGGATCTGAATTGAGTGATGCAATTGAAAAAATTGCAGATCTGCGTCGACGCAGTGCGAATATTTCAGTAATCGGAGATCGCCAATTTAATCCGGGCTTTCACTTGGTTTTCGACTTGGACAATATGCTCCTCGTTGCAGAGAGCACTGCTAAGTCGGCTTTACTTCGCGAAGAATCTAGGGGAGGCCACACCCGTGATGATTTCCCTGGGATGAATTCGCAATGGAGGCAGATTAATCACATCGCAAGTTTTGATGGCGATAAGGTTGCAATAAAGGCGCAAGAGCTGCCTGCACTTCCGAAAGAACTTTTTGATCTTTTTGATGTTCACGAACTTGAGAAGTACATGACAGAGCAAGAAATTGTGAAAGGTGGTTCCAACTAATGGCGCGCACATTAAAACTTCGGATCTGGCGTGGAAATGACCAAGATGGTGGGCTGCAGGATGTGACTGTTGAAGCCAACAATGGTGAGGTAGTGCTTGACATTATCCATCGCGTTCAAGCTACTCAAATGGGAGATCTTGCTGTCCGTTGGAACTGTAAAGCTGGCAAGTGTGGTTCATGTTCGATGGAGATTAACGGCAAGCCGCGCTTGGCATGTATGACTCAGGTCTCCGCCTATCCTGAGGATGAGGTAATCACTATTACACCACTTCGAGCATTTCCTGTTATTAAAGATTTAGTTACTGATGTCTCCTTTAATTACAAGAAGGCTCAAGAAATTCGCGCCTATGAACATCCAGCTGATTTAGCGCCAGGTGAAGCTCGTATGCAGCAAGTGGATGTCGAACGTTCACAAGAGTTCCGCAAATGTATTGAATGTTTTTTATGCCAAGACACTTGTCACGTGATTCGCGATCATGAAGAGAATAAAAAGTCATTTGCAGGACCACGATTCTTTATTCGAATCGCTGAACTTGATATGCACCCACTAGATACGTTGCGCAATCGTAAGCAAACTGCGCAAGAGGAGCACGGGCTTGGAATGTGCAATATCACCAAATGTTGCACTGAAGTCTGTCCTGAGCACATTAGAATCACGGATAATGCGATTATTCCAATGAAGGAGCGGGTAGTTGACGTTAAATATGATCCACTTCGCTGGTTAGGCTCAGTTATTAGAAAGCGAGACGGTATCCTTTAAGTATGAGGATTTTTGTTCGTTGGGGGGTACTAGCTCTAGCGGTCTGGGCTGCAACAGCATTAGTTCCCGGAATCAAGGTTCAAGGTGGAGCTTGGGATTACCTATGGGTTGCCCTCATTTTTTCACTCATCAACACTGTATTAGGTTCTTTTTTGAAATTGATGACCCTACCTGCTGTTATTTTGAGTGCCGGACTTTTTTTGATTGTCATTAATGCCGCGATGCTTGAAGTCACAACTCATATTAGTAGCGCCCTCACCATCAAGAACTTTTGGGCAGCAATATTTGCCTCCATTATTATTAGCCTAGTTTCAGCCGTTGGCTCACGATTGACCTCCAAACGAAATTGGAAATAAAAAAACTCTCCGTTGTATCGCTCGGGGGGATAGTTGGCTCTCTTGCGCGCTGGGGCATCTCTCTTTTACTAGTAAGTCCTAGTTTTCCTTGGGCGACTTTATTTGTTAATTATCTGGGCTCAATACTGCTGACCATGATTGTGATTTATATAAAACACCACCAAAGTCCCCAATGGTGGTGGAGGCCAGCGCTAGGAACAGGATTTTGTGGAGGGTTTACTACATACAGTGCCTTCGCCCTAAAGATTGACCAAGATATTAATTCGCATAGTTATCACTCCATCGCCACCTATGCCTTAGCATCACTCGTCGGAACGTTTATTTTGGTTTTTATTACATATGAAATATTTGACGCTAAATGGTCTAGAAAATGAGAGCTTTATTAATATCGCTAGGAGCGGGAGTCGGTGCTCCACTTCGATATTACATTGATGCACATCTACGAAAAGGTAAACGTAATTTAATACCCCTGGAGACACTCCTGATCAATATCCTGGGTGCATTCGTATTAGGCGTTACGGTTCATCGAACTGCAAATATCGGGTATCTATTTGGAACTGGTTTCGCAGGGGCATTTACAACCTGGTCAGCATTTGCTTTGGAAACCCACACCTTATTTAAATCAAAAAAACATGGCTACGCAGTTCTTTATCTGGTTTTGACACTCACTCTGGGAGTGGGTGCTGCTGCACTTGGTAATAGTCTTTAATGCAGGTAGTTGGCGAGCCAAACTTCTACCTCATCAGGATGGCTAGGTAAGGCGCTACTCAATATGCGATAACCAGTTTTAGTGACCAGCACATCGTCCTCAATGCGGACTCCTATTCCCCGGTATTCTGCAGGAAACATTAAATCATCCGCTTGAATATATAAACCCGGTTCAACGGTGAGGACCATGCCTTCTTCTAAGGTGCCTTCGATGTAGTTCTCTGCACGCGCTTGAGCACAGTCATGAACGTCGATTCCCAACATATGGCCAGTGCTGTGAACAGTCCACCTACGGTGAAAGCCTGCATCAGCATCTAAAGAATCCTCAGCACTCACTGGAAGTACTCCGAGTTCCTCGAGTCCTTTAGCCAAGACAGCGCTAGCGGCATCATGAAATGCCTTCCATGGAGCACCCGGTTTAACAGCAGCAAATCCTGCACGCTGAGCTTCATACACCAAGGTGTAAATCTTTCGCTGAGCTGGAGAAAATTTTCCATTTATTGGCAGAGTGCGGGTGATGTCGGCGGTGTACATAGAGTCAACTTCTGCTCCAGCATCAATCAGAATCAGATCGCCAGGAATCAGATCGCCATCATTTTTTATCCAGTGCAGTACGCATGCATGTGACCCAGCGGCAGCAATTGTGTCGTAGCCTAAGTCATTGCCTTCCAATCGTGCACGACCGTAGAAAGCCGATTCAATTATTCGTTCACCACGTTTTACGCAGATCGCAGCGGGTATAGCTTGCACCATGTCACTAAAACCTCTGATAGTCACATCAATCGCCTTTTGAAGCTCTGAAATTTCATAGCGATCCTTTATGAGACGCAACTCTGAAATCGCTGCTAATAATTTAGCTTCACGTTTCTTATGTTTCTCAACCAAAGTGTCGAGTACTGGATCTTCGCCATGAATTGTCAAAGTTTCGAGATCACCTTTGAATAGTTCTGGCAAGGAATCAACATGTCGGACCACGATCCCATAACGGGCTTCGGTCTCCTCTGCAGTGAGCCTACGACCTACCCAAAACTCCCCATGCCTACGATTAGAATGAAATTCGTCAGTATCGCGTGGTGATCGAGGATGAATATATAAAAGCGCATCATGACCATGACCGTTCGGTTCTAAAACGAGAACGGAGTCGGGAACAGCATCACTCGCAGTAATTCCACTCAAAAATGCATACGCTGAATGAGGACGGAATTTGTAGTCAGTGTCGTTGCTGCGGACTTTGAATGTTCCAGAAGGAAAGGCAAGTCGAACTCCAGGATAGAGTGCAGATAGCTTTACGCGTCTAACTGCTGCATACTTCACGACTTCGCTGGCTCGAACCCCATCGAGGGAGGTATCAGCCCAACCCTGTGACATGAAATCTGCCAACACTTGACCCTTAGGAATATCGTGTGACTGAGTACCCGTGGCTTTCTCAGGATCCTTATTCATGTATGCAAGGGTACTCGGATTGAAGTATCTACCCGAATGGCCGTCCACCGTTCAATGTTGTACACGATTTGGTATCCACCTGCCTAGAGTAAGAATCCATCTGGAAAGGGATCGCTGGAATCCAAGATCCAGGTTGCCTCCCCCATTATCCAAGCGCGCCCTGTAATTGTTGGAATAATGGCTGGAAATTGCGCAACATAGGTATGTTCTTTAACTCGAGCTTCAAAACGCGAACCGATCCACGACTCATTAATAAGAGTATCGCCATCGCTGAACTTGCCTCGAGCGACTAATTGCGCAAGCCTGGCGCTGGTGCCCGTCCCACACGGAGAGCGGTCAAACCAGCCAGGATAAATCGCCATTGCATTTTTCCAGTGCATCGGACTATCACCGACAGTAACAAAATCAATGTGATGGCAGATAGCAATTTCAGGATTCTCTGGATGGATAGGCCTATTTTCTTGGTTGATCGCCTCAGCGATAGCAAGCCCAGCCTCGAGAAATTTACTGCCGTTCTCTCTTTTAAATTCTAAACCAACTTCCTCGATTGGCACGATTGCATAAAAATTTCCACCGTACGCCATGTCATACGTGATCTCGCCATAGTTCGGAACAGTAATGTGTTGATCTCTTTGGTAAAGGAAGGATGGAACATTAGTAATCGTTACGCCCAGCGCTTTACCTGCTTCAACGCGAACATCCACAACCACTAAGCCTGCTGGCGTATCAAGTCGAATAGTCGTAATTGGTTCAACCACTGGGACTAATTTCTTCTCTACAAGCACGGTCGCAAGCCCTATGGTTCCATGTCCACACATTGGTAGACATCCAGATACCTCTACGTAGATTACGCCAACATCAGCATCAGGTCTGGTACTTTTTTGAATAATGGCCCCACTCATTGCGCCATGTCCACGAGGTTCAAACATGAGCCATTGGCGTAAGTAATCCATATGCTCAATAAAGTAAGCGCGCTTTTCAAATGCGGTATCACCTGGAATTTCTCCGATACCTTCTAAGACAACTCGAGTGGGCATTCCTTCAGTATGGGACTCAATCGTTTTTACCGAGCGCAGGATTGGCACTATTGGCGATTCTGAAAGTAAGTAATTGCGCGCGCAGCATCAGCCCGCAACTTAGCCTCATCGTGCGGCGGCAATGGCAATCGAGGGAGTCGAGTTGCCCCACCAAAACGACCCACAATATCCATCGTCAATTTAATAGCCTGAATAAATTCTTTGCGGGAATCCCAATTGAAGAGTTCATGAACCGCAGCGTAGATCGGAACTGCTGCCGAGTAATTTCCGGAGGTTACTAGATTGTAAAGTTCTAGTGATTCGGCTGGCAGTGCATTAGGAAACCCGGCAATCCATCCGACAATTCCTGCGGTAGAAAGTTCTAGGAGAACATCATCGGCTCCCGCTAAGATTTCTATACGTGGGGCTCTCTGGTGGATCTGCCATATACGTTTAACATCCCCTGAAAATTCTTTGATTGCTACAACTCCGGGTACCTCATTGGCGATGCGGGCAACGAGATCAGGAGATAAATCCACCTTAGTGTCGAAAGGGTTGTTATAAGCAATTATTGGTATTCCTACTTTTGCAACCTCTTTATAGTGAGCTACGACTTCATCTTCACTGGCTCGATAGGAGGTAGGAGGAAGCAGCATAAGAACTTTAGCTCCGAGTGAACCTGCATGTTCAGCCCACTTACACGATTCGGCTGCCCCATAAGCACCCACTCCAACAACGACGTGAAAACCAGCCGGAGCTGCGGCAAACGCTGTCTCCAGCATCTTTGCTCGCTCTTCGGACGTAAGTACTTGGTATTCCCCTAGTGATCCATTCGTCACGATTCCATGTGTGCCATTCGCCGCCAACCATTGCACGTGCGCCGCATATTTGTCGAAATCGACTTTGAGATTCTTATCGAATGGGGTCGCGGTTGCAGTCAAGATTCCATGCCATGGTTGTGTCATGGCGTCACAATAATCCCTCTTGAGCAAGTTCTCCAAGGGTTATTGGGGATATGACGGGGCGAAGAGAGCTCCTGAGTCGATCCTCTTCACCGCTACCTAATAAGTCTGCGACGATTCGAGAACACGTTCTACCTTGGCACAATCCCATCCCGCATCGAGTCATTAATTTAATTCCGCGTGAGTCAGCAGCACCCAGTTCTTGCACTGCATGCTCTACTTGTTGATACTCAACCTCTTCACAACGACAGATAAGTGTCTTTGGGGTCAGCCAACTCTTCCAACCAAAAGGTACTACGTAAACCCGTTGCAAGGCTTTGGAGAATCTTCTTGCCTTTCCTCTTAACGACTTAAGCTTCTTGATTTGTTCCACTGCATTGGCTGCAGCAAGTCCAGCGATGGCACCTTCTAGTAGTGCCAGATCTGATCCGCCAACTCCAGTAATTTCACCTGCGGCAAAAATATTTACCGCTTGGTGAGAAGTATTTGCACGCTGGTTATCATCGACCACTACAACGTTGGATCCATCTCTATCAATCTTTTGCTCAACGTTGAGAGAAGTTGCTAATGATGTATCGGGTGTAAATCCCCAACTGATTGCCGCAACATCACATTCCAGAGTAAGTTTGGATTGAATTACGAAATTAGAATCTAATTGCGCCACCGTTACCGATTGCAATAAACCTTCGGCACCAGCATGTGCTTCCACAATAGCTTGGTTGTAACCAATCGACACTTTATTTTTACGAAGTGTCAGTAGGTAAATAATTCCTTCGAGGACTTTTGCAGGATTTTGGAGCATTACCCATAGTCCCTTCCGCCAGGCAAATCTGCTAGTGGCTTCAAGCACTTTGATACTTTCGCAACCGTGTGAACTCAAAGTAGATGCGACTGGCAGTAAAAAGGGACCAGATCCGGCAACAATTATTTTCTTCCCAGCGACTATCCCATTGCCTTTCAATAATGACTGTGCTGCACCTGCAGTCATTACTCCAGGAATATCCCAACCTGGAAAAGGAAGAGATCGATCATATGCGCCGGTTGCGAGAATCAAATTTGTGGTGATGAATGAGCCATTTTTTATTCGTAAAACTATCTCTCTATCTATGACAGAGGCGCTCCAGATGGAACTTTGGGAATAGATAGTGATCCTTGGATTATTCTTCACGGCATCCATAAGAAGGGATCCTTGATCAAAATTGTTATGCACCGATTGATCGAAGTTCTCGTTGCCCGTGTGTCTCCAATATTGGCCACCGAGTCGAGTACCAGCATCAATTAATCCAACATCACACCCAGCGTTCGCTGCATGTTTTGCGGCATTCAGACCAGCAGGTCCAGCACCAACCACAATGACGTGATGCCTAATTTCCATGTTGGACCTGCACGTTCATTCCCTCTTTAATTTCCGTTAAGCAACTGCGTTGATTTGATAGACCATCAATAATCACGAGGCAATCAAAACAAACTCCGATTCCACAGAAAACCCCGCGTGGCTTACCTTTGACTCGGGTATTTCGAGTTATTCGTTCGTGATTTTCCATAAGTGCAGATGCAACCGATTGTCCCTCGATAGCAGGCAACGGATCACCATTGAAATAGAAGGAAATCATGGCTTTGGCCTTGAAATAAATCGTGCCGCATCAAAGGCTGAGGCATCCATAAAGGAAGGACTTCCCAAGATAGTGTCAGTGATTAAACGTGCACTGCCAGGAGCTAGGCCAATACCGGCACCCTCATGCCCAGCGTTGTGCCATAACCCATGTACGAATGGATCCTTGGAGATGACGGGAAGGTGATCAGGTGCGTACGGGCGAAATCCGCTGTAGACCCTCAGTAGTTGTAAACCTGCAAGAATTGGAAAGAGGGTGATCGCTTGCCGCGCCAGAATTCTAAGGACGGAATAGTCAATCTCGGTGTTAAATCCCACTCTCTCCCTAGATGCACCTATCAATATCGTTCCAGATTGGGTTCCTTCTACCACCGCACTTGATTGAAGATCAGCAGTTCCACTTGAAACATTTGATACATATTCAGAGTCGTATACCTTGTGAAAAATTAGTCTTCGAGTTGGTGCAGATACCAAAATAAATCCACGCCTGGGGGCGATTGGTAAGGAAGAACCTGCTAACTCCGCAACTCGACCAGCCCATGTTCCTGCTGCGTTGACTATTATTGGTGCGTTTAGCCTCTGACTATCCGTGACTATTCCATTGACGCTCCCATGGTTAACGCTAACTTCCCGCACATTCGTTTCGGAGAGAAGGGTCCCACCACGCGCACGGACCGCCTTCATGATGAGAGCAGTGGCGAGCATTGGTTGACATTGCGAATCCTGTGGGTAGAAAGCTCCATGAGATACGGCATGAGAAAGATTTGGTTCAAGTTCCCGCAAATCACTTTGGGCCAGCACTTGCGCATTAACTCCTGCTTCAGCTTGTCGGCGGGTGAGCTTTCTTAGTCCTTCAGCACCAGATTCAGTGCGAGCAACTACAACGCCACCTTTTGCTTCCAGTTCGAATCCGCTGCCGACATTTTTGCTGAGTTCAAACCAGGCATTGCGCGAAAAGAGAGCAAGTTCTAATTCAGGGCCAGGCTCTTTATCGCTTACGAGGATGTTTCCTTCTCCAGCACTTGTGGTTCCGCTTGCGACATTTCCGCGGTCAACGACCACCACTTTCATTCCTGCCTCTGAGAGCGCGAGAGCGGTGCATGCCCCAATGATTCCGGCACCTATAACAATGGCATCGTAATTTGGGCTCACGGATCGAACAGTATTCCACTTTGGAGAGATATGCCGATACTCTAAAACCATGAGCGCTCTTCGTTGGGGTTTCTTAAGTGCAGGTGGAATTGCTATGGCTGTCGCTGGTGATTTCCAGATCGCAGGAATAAATATTCAAGCTGTTGGAGCCAGGGATCTGGTGAAGGCAAATATATTCGCCGACAAGTTTGATATTCCACATCGCCACATGGGTTATGAGGCGCTGGTTAATAACCCAGATATAGACGTGGTCTATATCTCGACACCGCATCCTTGGCACCACCAACATGCGCTACTTGCTCTCAGCGCTGGAAAGCATGTCTTACTTGAAAAGCCCTTCACGATAAATGCGCGGGAAGCTAAAGAGATTCAAGATCTTGCCCGCAGTAAAAATCTATTTGTCCTGGAGGCGATGTGGACCCGCTTCTTGCCTTCTATGGATGCTATTTTTGATGTTATAAATTCTGGGATATTGGGCGAGATAAAACTGGTGACCGCAGATCACAGTCAGTACCTTCCCCATGTTGCGAGGCTTTGGGAGCCCGAGATGGGTGGCGGGGCTCTCCTTGATTTGGGAATTTACCCAGTGTCCTTTGCCATCAGAGTTCTTGGCTTCCCTGAAAAAGTTACAGCTAAGGCGACCCTGACTGGCGATAAAGTGGATGAAACTACCTCAATTATTTTTGAATATTCAAGCGGCGCGCAAGCAGCTCTTACTACAACAATGTCTGCGGCAGGCCCGGTCAATGCATCAGTAGTGGGCACGTTCGGAAGAATTGAAATAGACAAGTCTTTCTACAATCAAACCTCATTTACCGTTTACAACCAAGGAGATGAAGTGATTTCTCGCTACGACCAGAAGATTAAAGGCATTGGTCGCCAATACCAAGGTTTACACCTTGAAAAATGCGTATCCGAAGGGCTATCTGAAAGTCCAATTCTTGGTATCTCTGAATCAGTTGCCATCATGAAGGTTATGGACTCGCTTCGCGATCAGATCGGTGTCACCTATCCATCTGAGCGGTAATTAATCTCTGAAAATGGGTTGATCGACTAATTCTCCCTCAATTTCTCCGTTTGGAGGACAGCTGGCATTGAGTTCCGCAATGTCACTCTCGCTTAAGTGAATTTCCATCCCAGTTAGGGAATCTAGGATCGAAGCCGTCTTGGAGGCCCCCGGAATCGGAATTGATGTAGGAAATTGAGCTAAGTGCCAAGCGATCGTGAGCGCATAAGCAGATACGCCTTTGGCCTTTGCGATTTTATCGAAAGCCCCAAATTCACCCGTAGCAATCTTTTGGAAATTAGAACCACCACCAAGCGGAGACCATGGCAAGAAAGCGATTCCAAATTCTGTGCAGATGTCGATCACATCAGCTGAATGTAGATAGCGGGGGCTATATTCGTTTTGGACCGAAACAATCCCTCCTTGAGCGGGAGTTCCACCTATAGAAATCGCTCGTCGCAATTGCTCTGCATTCACATTGCTAAGCCCGATCATCTCAACGTAATTGTGGTCTTTGAGAGTCAAAACATTTTCGAACTGCTCTTCAAAAGTCACAGATGGGTCGAGTCGGTGATGTTGCCAAAGGGGTATTTTAGCTAGACCCATCTTCGCTGCAGAGGCTTCAACGGCACGATAAAGGTAATGCTTTGTAACATTTCTTCCAGGTTTCCCCCACCAATCATCACCCTTCTCTCTCGTGATTCCACCCTTGGTGGCGATCACCACCTTAGATTTTTGTTCTGGGGTGGCGCTCCATGTTCTAAATGCTTCACCGACAAGTCGCTCGTTGTGCCCCATCTGATTCCAAGCAGGTGCATAGATATCTGCAGTATCTAGCAACTGCACCCCAGCATCGAGAGCCGCGTGGACAACACCAACTGCATAGTCGTGGTCGTTCAAGATCCATTTGTTACGATCACTTGCCATCGAAAGGGGCATGCACCCTAAGCCAACAGCGGTGATTTCAAAAGGTCCAATTTTACGCGTTAAGGTCATGAAGAAAGATTAGCGGTATTTAAAGCGCGATGTGTATTGCCTCTATATTCAAAGGAAGGTGGGAGACGATGATTACCGCACGCGCCTTCAATTTTTCAGAGACTCGAATTGATATTCTTTGTACCATCTCACTATCTAAGAATTCATACGGCTCATCCAATATAAAGATTGGAGTATCTCGCAGTAAGACACGAGCGAGTTTTAATCGTTGCTTTTCGCCGCCAGAAAAATTGAAGCCTAATGGACCGACCATCGTTTCTAAATCATTAGGGAGAGTCAAAACAAAATCCTTAAGTTCCACTGTTTCTAGCACAGAGTAAAGGTCATCATCAGTTGCATCTGGTTTTCCAATTTTTAAGTTCTCACGGATAGAAGTTCCAAATAAATAGTCATCTTGTAGTAATGTGGAAAAAAGAGCTAAATCTGATGGTTCGATCTTTCGGCCGTTTAGGTCTATCTCGCCAAGATAAGGAACTAAGCCAAGCAACGCATTAACTATTGAAGACTTCCCAGAGCCAGACCTACCAGTGATCAAGAGTGTCTGGCCTAGTGAGATCTCAGCCGTGATTGCACTGACTCGTACCCCCTCTATCCGTGGAAGAACGTGGAGCAAGGATAAATGGATCTGAGATGGTCTCTCGTAAAGGCTTATTGTTTCCAAAGGGAGAGATTGCACCAAGGGATCCAGCCGTGCAACTGCTCCTAGTACTAGCCGCAACTGAGAAAATGCACTAGGTAATGAGCTCATTCCATCGAATATGGCTAAGGGTAAAAGAACAATAACTGCAACGTTAATTCCAGCTAACTGGTGGTTAATTTCTGCTTGAGCTGCGTACCACAGTGAAGTCAAGATCGAAGAACCAAGCAATAGGAAAAATAGAGCCGAGGAGATTCCAGAGCGAGAGGCATTTTTATTTTCGACTTGGGTGATTTTCTCTTGTTGTGAATGTACTTGCATTAGTAACTCTTGATCGTAATTAAAGATCAATGATTCAGGGGCTGACTCAGCAATTTGCATGATTTGATCAAAGAGTTCACCTTCGTTGTCTTGGAGATCAGTTTTCTGGAGTGAAAGAGTGGCAAGGTAGGGAATCGTGAAGGCTGAAACAAGAAAGATAATTCCAATAGCATTTCCACATGCTGGCAATAGCCAATAAATGATCGAAACACCCGCGACTCCGGAAACTACGCTAGCTATCCACGGTCCTGCGACTCTTAGCCAAAGATCTTGGACAATTTCAACGTCAATAATAATCTGTGACAGGAGATTACCTCTATGAAGAGCAGCATATTGAGAGGGTAAGAGGCGACTAAATCGTTCATATATTTTCACCCGGAGGTCAGTCTGAATTCTTAACGCGCCGTTATGTTCTAAGAGTCGACTGGAATATTTGAAAAAACCACGCGAGAGACCGAAGAAGCGCACACTAACTATGGCAACTTCTAGTACCAAGACAGGTGGTCTCGTTGAAGCCATAGAGATAAGCCATGCACTTGTGGCTAATAGACCAACAGCAGTACCTAAGGAGCATCCAGCGAGTACAACTGCTCCGACCATTACTTTTGCTTCGCTACTAAATATTTTTAAGATACTTTTCATTGCATTGCCTCAATTTGTGTCTTTCGAGAAGATGCATTTATTAGCAGTTCACGATGAGAAATCACCAGTACCATGGTGCCCTGCGCAGCTAATGATGCTAATAGGTCAGCGATTCTTAATTCAGAAATATCATCAACCGAAGCAGTTGGCTCATCTAAGATGAGTAAAGGCGCTTTTTTCAATAACGCACGGGCTAATGCAATTTTCCGCAATTGACCAATTGACAGTTTCTGACGGATAGTTCCCAATCGAGTTTCAAGTCCTTCTGGAAGATCAACAGGATTTAAGTCAACATTAATTAGTGCGCGCGATAATTCGTCGTTTGTGGCATCGGGATTGGCATGCCGTAAAATCTCCGCAACACTACCAAGGGGAAACTTGGGTTCTTGTGGCATCCAAGAAATTAGCCTTCTCCACAGGTTTAGGTCGATGTCGGAGAGTTGATGGGACTGACCTTCAAAACTTATTGTGACCTGCCCTTCATCTGCAATTAAGAAGCCAAGCAAAATTGCAGCAAAAGTTGATTTTCCAGAACCCGAAGGTCCCACCAACGTGTGAACCTCTGCGAGGTCGATTCTTCCGGCAGGGATTACAACGGTCGTCCGACCGGGGTATTTCACTATTAACTTGGTCCATGTGATGTCCGAGATTCCTAATGGAGGGATTCCTCCAATTTTTGTAGGTTTTTCTAGTACGGAAAAGAGTTGGTTAAAGGCGGCTACTCCATCGGAGGCTGCGTGAAAATAAACTGAAACTTGCCTAATCGGCCAATAAACTTCAGGAGCGAGTACAAGTACAAATAGTCCAACTGCAAATGACATTGAACCATTTACTAATCGCAGACCAATTGTTACTGCAAGAAATGCTACTGAGAGTGTTGCAATGAGTTCTAGTGCCAAAGAAGAAAGAAATGAGATGCGCAGAACTTGCATGGTCTCACTCCGGAACTTCTCGCCAACCTCTCGCAATTTCTTGCTCTGTACTTTTTCTCGTCCATAAACTTTGAGTGATGTCAGGCCATTAAGTAAGTCTAAGAAATAGCCACTTAATACTCCCAGTGTTTGTAATTTTTTTTGCGTTGCGCTCGCAGTAAATTTTCCGATTAAGATGCCAAAAATTGGAATGAGAGGAATTGTAAAGAGGATAATTAATCCAGATTTCCAATCACGGATTGCGATAGTAATCCCAACAGTGGCTGGAACCATCAGAGCGATAAATAGTTGAGGTAGAAACTTTGAGAAATATGCGTCTAAGTTGTTTATGCCTTTGCTGAGCAGAACTGCCAATTCTGCAGTTCCTAATTCGTGAGAATCCACTCCAACATTCTGGAGTGACTTTGAAATTATGTGAGTTCGAAGCTCACTTCTGATTTTGCTACTTGCTCTAGAACTGACCTGATCATTTAAATATGCAAGCACGGCACGAGCAATGAAGAGAAGAATTAAGAATATAATTTCGGTACTAAGTGAATCAAAGGTGCGCTTAAATTGAAAGAATTTTGAGATCAAGTCAACTAAAATGTATGCCTGGGTTATAGTAAAAATTGCTACAACTGAGGCAATTACAACTAAGGTAAAAATAAAACCCCGGCTGCTGTGGGAGTACCGCAACAACCGCGGATCAAGTGGTTTCACTGGTGGACAGTATCCAAAACTCCAACTTCTGGGGTAGATATTTGATTTGGATTAATTCGCTTGCGGAATATCCAATACGACCAACCTTGATAGAGAAGAACGATCGGAGTCATGATGAGAGCAATCCAGGTCATCACTCCCAGGGTGTAGTGAGTGCTGGATGCGTTAAAGATATTGAGACCAGCTCCACCCGCAGTAATATTTGGCATCACATTTGGATAAAGGGCAGTGAACAAAGTGATCACAACTGCACCTGTAGCGATAGCAGAAAATAGGAAGGCATAACCTTCTCGTCCTTTGGAATTTGCGGCGAGAGCGATGAGCCAGGTAGTTACGACAACTGCTGAGCCCGCTATGACCCCACCCTTGGAGGTCAGACCTAGAAGAGTCCACCCCAAGAAAAGAACGGCAAGCAAAGCGGTGATGAGGCCGATTCTCTGACCAAGTTTGTTTGCTCGGACTCTGATCTCACCATCAGTTTTTAAAGATAAGAAAAACGCACCGTGTGAGATGAAGAGAGACAGAGTTGTAAGTCCACCTAACAAGGCATATGGATTTAGCAAGTTCCAGAAACCACCAGAGTATTGAATGTATCCCGCAGCCTCCTTGGCGAGTGGCACTCCCCGCACGATATTTGCAAAAGCGACACCCCAGAGTAGGGCCGGAATGAAACTGGAGATTGTGATTGCCAGATCCCAGCGAGAGCGCCATTTCTGACTGCCATATTTGCTTCGATATTCAAAGGAAACCCCACGCACTATAAGTGAAATGAGAATCAAGAAGAGTGGAAGGTAAAATCCACTAAATAAGGTGGCATACCATTCGGGAAATGCCGCAAAGGTGGCGCCTCCGGCTACAAGTAGCCAGACCTCGTTGCCGTCCCATAGTGGGCCAAGAGTCGTGAGGATCGCGCGACGTTCAGCTTGGGTCTTTGAAACAAACGGAAGCAAAATACCGACTCCGAAATCAAAGCCCTCAAGGATAAAGTAACCGATCCAGAGCACGGCAATGATGACGAACCAGAATGAATTAAGTGACATTTTCTATCCTCCTAGTAGGTCATCGTGAGTGTTTTAGAGTTCGCATCCAGTTCAACCGTCCGCTGAGGCCCCACCTTGATGGTTCGGAAAATTAATCCAAATTCGATGACTGCAAGTACGCCATACAGCAAGGTAAAGACGACCATTGTGAAGAGCACACTGGCAGGACTTACTCCAGGGCTGACTCCTGCAGTGGTTTTAAAGAGACCGAAGACAACCCATGGTTGGCGCGCACTTTCGGTAAAGATCCAGCCAAATGAATTTGCGAGTATTGGTAGGAATGGTAAGACCATCATGCTTCGAACAAACCATCGCTTCCGTGGGAAGCGACCTTGCCGAATGAAAAGGAGAGCTAAGAACGAGATGAGCGCTGCGAGGGTGCCGAATCCAATCATCAATCGGAAACTCCAATATGCAAAGGGAATATTAGGTATGTAGTTCCCCGTACCGTACTTCTGTTCATACGTTTTTTCGAGTGTATTTACACCTTCAACTGTTCCATTAACATTACCCGTAGCCATAAATGAAAGCATTGAAGGCAATCCAATTTGGAAGACCGAATGACTGCCATTTAACGTTCCAATAGTTAATAGTGAAAAAGGAACATTGATTTTGGTTGTATAAACGGCCTCTGCTGCTGCCATTTTCATCGGTTGTTGAGTAGTCATAAGTCGAGCAGTGGCATCTCCGGACAATCCAACAAATACGAAGGAGATTAAGACTGTGACTAATCCAATTTTGAGCGCTGGTTTTGCGACTTCTGAATCTTTCTTATGGAAAATCATCCAAGCGCCAACACCTGCAAAAAGTGCTCCAGCTGTAAGGAAGGCAGAGGGAATGGTGTGAAAGAACGCTACTATTGCAGTTGAGTTGGTGAGAACTTTCATGATACTTGTTAGCTCTGCACGTCCACGTGTGCTGTTGAGAACGTAGCCAACCGGATGTTGCATAAATGCATTGGCGGCCAAGATGAAGTATGCAGAAAGGAGAGTTCCGGTAGCCGCAATCCAAATTGAAGCTAAATGTAATTTCTTCGGAATTCTGTCCCAGCCAAATATCCACATGCCGAGAAATGTGCTCTCCAGGAAGAATGCGAGCAATCCTTCCATCGCTAATGGGGCACCGAAAATGTCTCCAACAAAGCGGCTATATGACGACCAGTTCATTCCAAACTGGAATTCTTGCACGATGCCTGTCACTACTCCTATAGCGAAATTAATCAGAAAGAGCTTTCCAAAGAATTTTGTGGCTCTCAAATACATATCTTTGCTAGTGCGGTACCAGGCTGTTTGTAACCCAGCTACCAAGAATCCAGAACCGATAGTGATCGGTACAAAAATGAAGTGGTAAACAGTTGTAATTCCAAATTGCCACCTGGCTAGATCTAATGAACTCATCAATTTCCCCTATCTAATAGCTAAATTTTGGTACAAGCTATAAAAATATGTGAGAAAAATATTGAGTGCTACCCTTAGGCGAAGTGTGTTTCTGCCGACTCTTGACTAGTTAACTTTACTTGAGCGAATTTCCTACTTTTGGTGTCTGCCACAATGTTAAAACTTGCAGAGTGATTGATCGGATCAAATTTTGGGATGGCGCATTGAATGGTAAGTCAACGCAGGCATCACTAAGTTGACAATTCCAGGTACTCAAACCAGCATTAAATAACGCGCTGCCCGATGGAAAAGATATCCAATCCACTTGTCCAACCGGAAGTTTCCTGGCAAGTCTGTGTCTAGCAACATCTCTCCACGACATGACGCCACTGTAAAGCACATGAACATGTGGAGGTTGAGCCACATTGTTAGTGGTTGCTTCCACCTCAGAATCCGTTGAAAGTCCACTAATTGGAAGTGTATGCGAGACATGTAACCAAATAGGAATTTTGATTGGTAACAAGGATCCATAAACATGGACACCACTGGTCTGTTCACCCGAGATTAAATTAGGCGGAGTATTAAGTCGCTTATCGGCAAATGCAATTGTGATTTGGCTTAGTTCCCGTGCTGGATCTTGGGTCGCGGTTCGATACATAACAATATGCCGATCTGGCCCATACTTCGAGGGCTGCAAACGGGCCTGCCAGTAGGCGGTGTTTCCTCCCAAAATGGCAATATTTGTTCCCATATTTCTATCCGCGATGAACGTGTTGAAGATTCTATTTGTAAAATATTCAGCATGACCCCCCACAATAATTCCAGAGTATTTTTTGGTAATAGAGGGCCATTGATTGATGTCGAGATCTGTCTCCTGATCGACACTCAAGCCGTGCTTTTCTGCAAATTGAATAAATGGAATCGCATCCCTTTGTACAGAGTACGAACCACTTCCTACAAGCGGACGATCAAATGAAACTATGCGGCTGCGTTCACCTGAATCAGATAATCCATCTTTGCCAGGTCCGAAATATCCAGACCTACCACCAAAACTGTTGTACATCTCCCATGATAAAAATGAATTCATCATGAGTAATTTTGAGGTGCCAACAGGACTACGCACTACTAAAGGTGCTATGTTTTCAATTTGCCCAAACGCAGAGAAAGATAAAATTAAATACAAGCCAGGAGTCCAATTGTTCCCAATGGTCACTGAAGTAACCACCGGCCAATTCGCTTCAGTGAGTCGTGTGGATTTTCTAGACGTTGATGCAACGCCTTTTCTTAGTTTAAAGGGATGTGATCTCCAGACTTCTCGCGCACCCGCCCCGTGGTAGTAGCCAATTCTCCATGCCGCAAATATTCGCGGAATATTTGTTTGAGGGGTGTCATTTGAAGAATAAAGCGCTGCATGTATTTTGACTGTGCTTCCACAGGAAACTGAAGTCTGATCAAGCCAGAGAGCACTACCTTCGGCAGCGGAAAGATCTAAATTCTTCCAATCAGATTGTTTCATTTTCACGCCTGGTAATTTATTTTCATTTGCTACCCATGTAGTAGGGAGAGTCGGGCATGTTGAATTCACAAAAGGGGAGTTATCAGCAGGCAAGGAAACTTTTTGAGAAGCGGCGAAGCTTTCCATGGCGCGATGGGGTAAATCAGGGTGAAGAATAAAAGGTGGAAATTTTTGAACTTGAGTATTTTTTTGCTGAAATAGGTATTCAGTTGAGCCACCCAGGACAAGGGAGACGATGACTACTGCTGTAAAGAAAAGGATGGCACGAGGCGAAAAGGGGAGTTTCACAGTGAGCAAAGTTTAGCCGAGAAATCAGTTAGTCGGCTGTGAGTTTCCTCAGATTGAGATTCTCTTCGCTCTTCGAAAATTCCAATGTACTTTTTTAATGTGAAAGTTCAACCAAAACCTGTGGCGAGGGACACAAAAATTGATCTAAATCGCGCGACCATATACGGACATCTGTAGTACCTTTTCGGTTGCTAATCCATGCTAAGTGCAGTCATCTTTTCGTTCCATAACCCATGCAGCATCTCCCCAAGTACGGTTCATTTGGCACTTACGGCGTTGTTCATTTCGCATAAAGGTGGGTGCACAACACTTTAATTGCCTGTAAACTCACTTCACCACTTGGAGACGTCGCATAGCCCGGTCGAGTGCGCCTCACTGCTAACGAGGTAAGGGGTTAAACCCTTCAAGAGTTCAAATCTCTTCGTCTCCGCCA
>JAYTQV010000029.1:0-3519 GCA_043746515.1 Actinomycetes bacterium
CCGGGGAAAAGGCAAGATTTCCATGGTGCACTTTGATGCACATGCCGATACAGGCGAAGAGCAATTTGGCTCACTTATTGGACATGGCACCCCCATGCGTCAATTAATAAATAGTGGTGCCGTACGCGGAGATCGATTCTTACAACTCGGCCTACGCGGTTACTGGCCAGATGACCTCACGATAAAGTGGATGCGCGATCAAGGGATGCGCTCATATGAGATGACTGAGATTCATAGTCGAGGACTTGGCGCAGTCCTTGATGAATCGTTCAAAACTTTGGTGGATGGTTGCGATGGAGTCTTTCTCTCTGTTGATATCGATGTTGTTGATCCCGGAATGGCACCAGGTACGGGCACTCCCGAACCAGGAGGAATGACCAGTCGCGAATTGTTAGAGGCGGTGCGACGGATCTGTCTCGAGTTGCCGGTGGTTGGTATGGATATCGTTGAAGTCGCGCCACCATTCGATATCTCAGATATCACCGCTATTCTTGCAAATCGCGTTGTATTAGAAGCGCTGAGTGCCATCGCCTTCAAGCGATCCGGTAGGAGATATGAGCCAAATCTGAATTTATTGGATCGCTAACTACTGTACCCAGATCACATTAAAATATTCTGAAACACTTCCGTTCACAATCCAACGATAATGATGCACTCCCGGAGTTGTCACAGTAAGTTGTTTCGACGGAGCAACATAGGATGAAACGTCACATTTCCAACTAACTCTTGTTCCCCAAGGTTGGTTTGTACTATTTCCTGCGCCAATGGAGATCCAGCTGCCATTTATGTTCTCTTCTAATGAATCGGAGGTGATGAATGACTGGCAATAAGTCAATGCACCAATTTTCTGGGTACCTGTGGGGCAGTATGCGAAGTGAAGGCCATCCAAGCGAACCCCAGGATCCAAAGCGCAATCCGCTTGCATATCTGTACGAGTTGTATAACCCTCCCAGACATTAAGTTTCAGTAAATCTTGACTTAACACGGTATCTCCAACGCCCATTGCAGAAGCTCCAACATATCTGGTTCTCTCTTTATCGATCGTTGGTCTTTGATCTGCCTGGCAAGTTGGTGGGCTTCCCATTAAGTCACATGAATCGTTGAAATGCCCAACTCCAAAATTATGAAAATTTTCATGCACTAAAGTTAACGAAGCGTAATTCTGAAAAGTTCTGGCAGGCCCTGAACATGTTGTTCCTGAGGTCCCGGAAGTTCCAATCGCAACAATTGACACCATTCCCGGTTGTCGACCGTACCCGCATGCGGTTCCATCTTTGAGTGACGGAACATCGACTAGGAAAGTGTAATTTTTACGATTGTTTCCTGGATCATCAAAGACCTTCAACTCACCAAGAAGGTGTCCTAATAAATCAGTTGAATGCATCATTTCCGCGGTCGTTATATTGCTCTTCAAAATTTCAACATCGTAACCCAAGGTGGTTCTATCTACTTGGAGTTGCAAGCCTAGTTGCTCCTTCAGATAGGAATTAGATTCATCAAGAATGCTGGCGATATAACCATTGGTATCGTAGGAATGATCCGTTCCATCTGAGGGAACAACATAGATAGCTTTTAACTGGAAGCCGGTTGCGGTATCTGGTTGATCAGCGGTGACCCGACTATCAACGATCTGCGTTGTAGCATCGACAGTTTGGGCAGGATGGTAAAAATTATTTCCAGTTTGTTTGGCGCGGATCGAACAAGTTCCCATTTTATTTAGAATTAAGGATGTTGTACTAGTGGAACAAATATCAGAGGTGAGTGATTCATACGAAACATCAAGTCCTGAAGAGCTATTTCCATTTAAAGTATAAGTTTTCAGCGCCAAGAGGAGATTGTTCGGTAAGGTAAAAGTTATGGCATTTTGACCGACGACGTTAAATGAGACGTTTACGGGGAGCGCTTTCTCTACAAATTGGTTTCCAGATTGCGTCGCCGTAATCGTGCATTGACCCGGAGTAAGCAATTGAATTTGATTTTGCAAAACGTTACATATTGTCGGGGTTGTAGATTGATAAGTTAAGGGTAATGAGGAACTTGAAGTCCCTATTAAGTCAATTGCCTTTAGAGTAATTTCATACGAAGGCGCTAATGCGAAGTTGATTTTATTCATCTGATTTATTTTAAAAGTGGTCAAGACTGGATGAGCAGCTGCATAGTAAGTATTCCCTGATTGGATCCAACGAATTCGGCATAATCCGGCTCGAATATAGAGGATTCTATTCCCAGCTAATTTGCAAACTTTAGAATCAATCACTACACCTCTAACCGCCAAACCTGAAGATGCAGTCACCCTGTATTTCAATGATCCCTCATCAATCTGGGCATTCTTAATGGATGGAAAAACTGTAATTACATTCTTTTCCTTGTAACCGGTGGGACATTTTGGTGTTGTTCCAGTTACCCTCTTTATAGCACTACCCTTCAAGCAAGTAATAGTTTGGCTCTGGAAAGATTTGAATTGAGAGAGCGAGAAAGTACCTTGTGCTGGGACTTGCGGAAAGAATATTCCAGCGAAGAGAAGTGCCATAACGGCAACTTTTGCTTTTTTCACGACGCCAATCCAAGACGCGATAGTGCATAAGGAGAAAGATGTGGAGTCCTTGTGAATAACAATTGACTCATAAGCCAAGATTCAGATTTTAAAAGAATCGAGCTCATAAGGTTTCAAGTATTTCAACTATATCTTTCTCGGTTGTCCATGGGTTTACTATTGCAAAACGAAGTATTGGTTCACCCTTATGTGATGAGGGAACCACAAAACCTATCTGGTCCGCTAATAATTTATCACTCCAGCTTTCGTAATCAGCGATCTTCCATCCCTTCCTCTTAAAGGCGACGATCGAAAGTTTGGGTTCCATTAAAAGTTCGAGATCCGGATTATTTCGTACCAAATCAGCTGCGTGCTTGGCGACATCAAGGGTTTGCTGCATAGCTTGTGCATATTCTCGGGTTCCATTTGCCGCCAGAGAGAACCAGAATGGCAATCCACGTGCCCGCCTGGTCAGGTGAATTGCATAGTCGGAAGGATTCCATTCAGCAGGATCTTCTAATGTCTCCAGGTACGAAGCGCGTTGAGTGTGAGCGCGTTTAGCAATGGCTGGTTCGCGGTAGATCAAGGCACAGGCATCAAAGGGTGCAAATAACCATTTGTGAGGGTCCACAATGAACGAATCAGCTCGCTCCACGCCTGCGAATAATCCCCGCACTGAAGGTGCGCAAAGAGCCGCCAATCCATATGCGCCATCCACATGGAACCAGATATCGCGAATTTTTGCCTCTAGCCCCACGCCGTTGAGATCATCAATAATCCCCAAGTTGGTGGTGCCTGCCGTAGCTACAACAGCAAAAATTCCATGCGTGGGATTAAGAGCGAGGTATGCATCAATTGTCTTTGCAAAACTCTCTCCCGTCATCACTCCATTCTCATTTGCTGGAACTTCAAGGACCAGTACATCCATAATCTCTGCGCCGGAGCTAATAGAGGAGTGAGCCTCTGAGGAGCAAGCAACCACCCAT
>JAYTQV010000030.1:0-3953 GCA_043746515.1 Actinomycetes bacterium
GAGCGCTCAGCAAACTATCTATGACCCAACTTGTGGATCTGGTTCACTTCTTCTCAAAGCTCATGCAGAGGCTAAAAGTAACTCCGGCTTTGATTTGGCTGTCTACGGCCAGGAGAAAGATATCGTCACAGCAGCGCTTTCACGAATGAACATGATTTTGCACAACTGCCCAACTGCTGAGATTGCGCCAAATTACAGCACCCTCTCCAACCCTGCATTCAAATCCGGGAGTGACGCTTCCAAACTCAAAACCTTTGATTTCGTCGTTGCCAATCCTCCGTTCTCCTCAAAGAACTGGACAAACGGGTTTGATCCACTACATGATGAGTATTCTCGCTTTGAGTTCGGCGTTCCCCCAAAAAAGAACGGTGACTACGCTTTTCTTTTACACATTCTCGCCAGTTTGAAGGCAACCGGGAAAGGTGCAGTGATTTTGCCTCACGGAGTCTTATTCCGCGGAGGAAGTGAAGCAGGGATACGAAAGGCAATTGTCGACCGTGGATTTATCAAAGCGATTGTTGGACTTCCTTCCAATCTCTTTTATGGTACTGGAATACCAGCATCCATCATTATCTTAGATAAAGAGAGCGCCGATGAGCGCAACGGTATTTTTATGATTGACGCATCAAAGGGCTTTACAAAAGATGGTAACAAGAATCGGCTTCGCGATCGCGATATTCACAAAATTGTCGACGCGCTTAATGAGGGAACTGAACTTTCTGGTTACTCACGCTTTGTACCATTTAGCGAAATCACTGATCCAAAGAATGACTACAACCTAAACTTGCCTCGCTACATAGATTCCAGCGAGCCCGAGGATATTCAGGATCTGAGCGCCCATCTTTATGGGGGAATACCCAATAATGATGTTGATGACTTAGATGCCTTCTGGAAAATTATGCCAAATCTACGTGAGAGTCTCTTTGAACCTTTCAATCGCGAAGGCTACTCCCTGCTCAGAGTTTCACCAGAGCGGGTGTTGGATACGATTTTCAACGATCCCCAATACAAGAAGTTCATTGAAAAGGCTGACAAATCATTCCACACCTGGATTACTGAGTTCTCCGCAAATTTTTTCGGGCTTGAAAAGGGGTCCAAGCCAAAGTTGATCATTGAGAGAGTTGCCGATTCACTTTTGGAGAGTTCGTCAAAACTTCCACTCCTAGATCCTTACGCTATTTATCAAGCACTAATGAGTTATTGGAGTTCAACGCTTCAAGACGATGCATTTTTGATCGCCTCAGTCGGGTGGATGGAATCCGCCGCTCTCCACACGGTGGTTGATGTCTCAAATGAAGTAGATGCAACAGCAGGTAAGACCAAACTCCGCTCTGACCTACTCCCGGCAAGAGTACTCATTGACCATTTCTTCCCGGCCGAGCGCGATTCTCTTGGAGCCGCAGAGGCGGAGAGCGCCTCGATTCAAGTAGAGATAGATGCGCTGATTGAAGAACAGGGTGGTGATGACGGCCTGATAAATGAAGTGCTTACTGATGCTGGGAAAGTAAATAAAAGGCAACTCTCTGCCCGGATGAAGGAGATTGAAGGAGAGGCAGATTTTGCTGATGAGCTCGCGGTGCTTCGACAATGTGCTGAACTTGTAGAAAAGTTAGACAAGACAAAAAAACAGATCAAGGCTTGCCAGGCTGTTCTAAATGAAGAACTAATAGCTAAATTCAAACATCTAGACGAAGTGGGGGTGAAAAAGCTTTCACAAATCAAATGGGAATCTGCACTAATCAACACTTTTGAAGTCATCCGTTTACAAATCGCGCAAACATTAGCAAATCGGATTTCCGTACTAGGTATTCGTTATGACCACGTACTATCCGAAATAGAAGCCCAGATGGAAACGCTTAGTTCTACATTAATTTTGCACTTACGGGACATGGGCTATGACAACTAGAAAAGTAAGTTCTAAGTTCAAGGATTGGAAGTTGGTGCATCTCGGCGACAGCGCCACCTTTTTGAAGAAGCTTTCGCTCTCACGAGACCAAATGACACCTGGGGGCGAGATTTCTTATCTTCACTACGGGGACATCCACGTTGGCCCCAAGTATCGATTGGATGCAAGAATTGAGCGGATGCCAACCATCAAATTAACGGATCAAGCTAATGCAACGCTTTTGGCGGTTGGGGACCTGGTATTTGTCGATGCATCTGAGGATACGTTAGGTGTTGGTAAATCGGTCGAAATCACTGACGTACCAGAAAACGGCTTGGTAGCCGGGCTTCACACTATTGCTGTTCGATTTGATAAGTCGGTCCTGGCTGATGGATTCAAGGCATACCTTCAAGAGATTCCGGCGTTCAGAGCCCATATGTTGCGATTGGCTGCGGGTACGAAGGTGTTAGCGTCAACTAAATCCCACATTGCATCGGCGGAAATTCTGTTACCGAGCACACAAGAGCAGTTGGTGGTGGCGGGGGTTCTGTCGTCTACCGATCAGCTGCTTGACTCATTAGATGCCCTCTTAGCCAAGAAGCGAGATATCAAGCAAGGAGTAATGCAACAACTCCTTACTGGAAAGACCAGACTTCCAGAATTTCATAGCCAGTGGCAAATGGTGCGACTTGGTGATGTGGTAACTATGTCAAGCGGTGGAACTCCGCCGTCCAAAGTTTCTGAGTTCTATGGAGGCCAAATCAAGTGGGCATCGATCGCTGATATGACAAAGGCGGGAAAGTATCTTTCGCATACTGATGTAATGCTCACAAAGTTAGGACTGGTAAATAGTTCAGCTGTAGTCTATAAAGGGCCAGTTATTTTGTATGCGATGTATGCATCAATCGGAGAAGTTTGTATAAGCCCGGAGCCAGTTAGCTCGAGTCAAGCCATACTTGGGATCTCGACTGGCAACAAAATTGAGTTAGAGTTTCTTTATTATCTCCTAGAAGCGTTCAAGCCCACGGCCAAGAATTTAGGTCAGCAAGGTACGCAATCCAATCTAAACAAGGGAATGGTTCAAGATTTCACCTTCAAAATGCCCACCCAGATTAATGAGCAGCAAGCGATCTCCAAGGTGCTCTCCGATATGGACTCTGAAATCGAGGCACTTAAATCTAGGCGCGAGAAGACCGCTCTTATCAAAATTGGAATGATGCAAGAACTCCTTACCGGAAGGACTAGATTGATATGAGCACAGTTGGTGAGGTCGAGCGCGCTACGCAAAATCGCGTCGTAGAACTCTTTGTAGAACATCTTGGCTATGAGTATCTGGGCAGTTGGGAAGAGCGCGAAGGCAACTCCTGCATTGAGGAGGCAATTCTGCACTCCTTCCTAGTACGTTCTGGTGTTACGTCGGATTTAGCGAATCGCTCCATTTACACCCTGCAAACCACCGCAGATAATCGGTCCAAGAACCTTTACGACCGCAACAAGGGCGTGTATGAACTTTTACGCTACGGGGCGAAGGTAAAACCTGACCACGGTGAGCTAACTGAAACGGTCTGGTTCATTGATTGGAAAAATCCACGAAACAATTACTTCGCTATCGCAGAAGAGGTAACGGTCGATCCAACGACCAATACAGGACACTCAAAGCGTCCCGACATTGTTCTCTATGTAAATGGCATCGCACTTGGCATCTTGGAGCTAAAACGCTCAACAGTTTCGGTTGGTGAGGGTATCCGCCAAAACTTAGATAACCAGAAGCCGGAGTTCATTCAACACTTCTTTGCCACTATGGCGTGGTTGATGGCAGGAAATGAAACCGAAGGTCTGCGCTACGGAACTATCGAGACCAAAGAGAAGTACTACCTCACCTGGAAGGAACCATCTGATGATTTTGTAAACCCCTTAGATAGAGGTCTTGCTCAGATGTGTAGCAAAGAACGTTTTCTTGAACTCATACACGATTTCATTGTCTTTGATGCCGGTATCAAAAAGCTCTGCCGCCATAACCAATATTTCGGAGTAAAGGCAGCTCACCCCTTCGTATCGGAAGCCAAAG
>JAYTQV010000031.1:0-8479 GCA_043746515.1 Actinomycetes bacterium
CAAGGTAATGCGGACTATACGGGTAAGACCGCATTGAGTGAAAATCAATTAAAAACAGTTGCACAAAAGATTGGCGGTACATTTTTTTGGGTAGGTGCCCAGAATGGTGCCAAATACACATTTAATCACAATGCACCGGGTCAGGACTTCATCCGTTATCTTCCAAGCGGTCTGGGGCTAGCCGATACAAATCAAAATTATAGAGTCATTGCAACTTATAAAGTTGCGAATGCCTACTCGATTCTCTCTCAGGCTAGTAAGCAACCCAATTCCGTAGGTTTGACAAATCCAGATGGATCTTTTGTTTATTATTCGAAGTCTACCCCGACGCATGTTTATGTTGCGTTAAAGGGGAAGGATTATCAGATCGAAATTTTTGATCCAATTTCTGGAGCAGCTCTCAAATTGGCCACTACCCCTGGTTCCTTAGTGAGTTTGCTTTGAAAATTTCTTCACTTAAAATTGTGGGATGTCAACATAGGATTCGTGGTCTGAATATCTTGGTGAAAGTATTGCGTTGACGTGGCTAAGAATAAAAAGAATAAAAAGAATAAAAAGGACAAGCAGGAGAAGAAGTGCAGAGAAGAGATTAATGGGTTAGCAACTCCTGCGCCAATTTATCCAGTACGACCTCTCCCGCCTGCTTCCCTAGAAGAGAGAGTCCATTTTAGAAGACTCAAAAAGATCCATTGGATTCACGACTTAAATATAGCCTTCGTTGCATTTTTGGTTGTAGTTACTATTTTCCCGTCGATTTTATTATCTGGCTTTGGGGTGGCGGTATTTGCCGCAGACAAGTCGTACCCTCGCGATTCCATCGTGAAAGGCGATTTGATGGTAGCCCATTCAGTGTTAGCTTCGCAATTGCATATTGACGATTTGCTCCTCATGACCACGGGAAATCTCCGGCGAATAGATGCCCTGCATGTGATATCTGCCGTCACAACAGAGGGAGGTTCAACTATTTTAGCGGCGACCAACACGGGATCTGTGGAGACTTTCGTTTTCGCCAAAGATAGTGGTACTTATTTGGTGAATCGAAGAATTCCAAAGTTGGGATATATCCCATTCGTGTTTTCTCTGTTAATTGTAAAAATCATGGTTACCATATTTATTTTACTGCTGAATTGGCGACTCAGGCGAAAACCACATATATATTAATGATTTGGCTAAACGATAAATTCCGCCTCTAAGTTCGGGGAGTGTTAAATAATTTAATTCAATCTCCAAGTTTTGTGCTTGAACTAGGACACCTTTCTGACCCGAATGAACAAAATACGCAGCAATCACCTGAAATTGGGCGAAGAGTCCTGAGGCAGTGAGGGCATTGATAGAAAAATAGACACGCGTCAACTGGTATCTCAGATTCAGAGGTACCGTTACATTGGGGACAAGTGATTTCAGAGATAGTCACAGTTAGTTTTCAAATCAACAATTTTTTCGCTGCGTCAGTAAGTGAATAAAAAGCCCATTTGCCCCTTTGAGATCTCTCCAGTAGTCCTGCGTCTACCAAAATTTTAAGGTGGTGGCTAACTGTGCTCTGTGCGAGTCCGGTCTCGGGAGTCAGGTCGCACACACAAGCTTCAGCGTTGAGTCCTGCTGCCACCGCTAACATGAGGTTCAAGCGTGTGGCGTCGCCGAGAGCTTTGTATTGCTCGGCGACCTTTGAAATCGTATGAGGCGCTACTCCGAGAGTTAAGGTCACTGACACAACCCAAGTATACATTGACATTCTTAGATGTGAGCGTATAGTTGTCGTATCGAAGTTGATCGATACGAGGAGGAAATTATGTCCGATGTACGAATTCAGGCAAAAGAGGCTCCGTATAGCACTCAATCAGGTATGCAAGCCTGTTGTTCGACCTCGAATTCGGCTTGTTGTTCCACCGATTTCGGGAAGTGTTGTTGAGAGAAAAACATGCTGAATTCAGTTTCTTTGACCGTTAGGGATGTGAAAAATAAGAACGCCGCTAAACTCCTTGGAATCGGTATGGCTTGGTATTTGTTCTATTGGTCGAACGACAAATTTTGGAATTGGCTTTTATTTCGGGCTTTGTCACTTAACAAGCTTTCTAAGGCAGGGGAATCAACCAGGTTCTTTTTCTACGACTCAACCAAGATTATATTATTGCTGATCGGTATCACATTCGTGGTGACGATTCTTCGCTCATATATCACCATTGAAAGGACTCGAGCCTTTTTGGGAGGCAAGAGACCAGGTCTTGGCAACTTAATAGCCGCGTCGGCTGGAGTCGTCACTCCATTCTGTTCTTGTAGCGCCGTCCCCGTATTCGTAGGTTTTCTCTCATCCGGTGTCCCGATCGGAACCACGTTAAGTTTTCTCATTGCAAGTCCACTCGTTAATGAGATTGCAGTTGGCCTACTTTTCACAGTGTTTGGATTCAAGATCGCCTTAATTTACTTAGTCTCTGGTTTGGCTATCGCAATTGCATCTGGAATCATATTGGGCAAGATGAAAGTAGAACGTTGGGTTGAGCCGTTTGTCTACGCAAATCAAATGAATAGGCAGAGCGAATTTGCCTCTCCCAATTATTTATTTCAAGAGCGAATTCAAATGGGTGTCGATGAAGCGCTAGCTATTTTAAAGAAGATTTGGCCTTATCTCTTGGCCGGGATTGCGGTGGGCGCGCTGATCCACGGATGGGCACCAACTGATTTCTTTGCAAAGCATGCGGGTCCCGGTAATCCGTTTGGTGTACTTATCGCAGTTTTAGTGGGTATTCCACTCTACTCAAACGCTGCAGGCGTCATGCCCATTGTTCAGGCTCTATATGACAAAGGCCTTCCAATGGGAACACTTTTGGCATTCATGATGGCCGTAGTTGCGCTGAGTTTCCCGGAGATGATCCTGTTACGAAGAGTATTACGTCCCAAACTGCTGGCTACATTTTTAGGCATTGTTGGTATCGGGATTGTCTTTATCGGATATTTGTTCAACGCAATTTTAAAATAAGGAGTAAGTCATGGAAATAAAAGTGCTTGGACCAGGATGCAGAAACTGTGTCACATTGGAAAAAGTTTCTCGGGAAGTTGTTAAAGAGCTCGGGCTAAACGCAACAATTAAAAAAGTTGAAGATTATGCAGCGATTGCTAGTTATGGGGTAATGAGTACACCGGCACTTGTCGTCGATGGAAAGGTTATTCTCTCTGGGCGAGTTCCAACTCGAAGCCATCTTAAGGAGGTGCTCAAAAGTTTGGCATAGCTTAAGACCCTTCTTATTGGACAATAGATACCCCTAGGGGTATAGTCCTCTTCAGGCCGGCAGTGTGGCTGGCAATGGAGGGGACTATGGCACGAGTAGTAATTCTGGGAGCAGGGGTGGCGGGTCATACCGCGGCGCTCCATGCGAAGCGGATTCTCGGCAAAGAGAACGAGATAATCGTGATTTCACCCAATTCGAAATATAACTGGATCCCCTCGAACATCTGGGTTGGTGTGGGAAAAATGTCTGCCGAACAGGTGACCTTCCCGCTGGCCTCGGTATACAAGAAACAAGGGATTGAGTTCCACCAAGCTTTAGCTCAAAGCATTAATCCAGAAGGTGACGATCAAGTTGATCGCGGTTTTGTCGAAGTGAGATACACCTCTTCCGACCGTCAAGATCAGGTAGGTAAAATTGAGTATGACTACCTTGTAAACGCTACGGGACCTAAATTAAATTTTGCCGCCACACCTGGACTCGGTCCGGATGGTCACACTGTTTCGGTCTGTACTTTCGGGCATGCCATCGAAGCTGCCAAGTCCCTTGAAGAGGTAATTGCGAACTTGAAAACAGGCATGCGTCAGCAAATCGTGGTGGGAGTTGGCCACGGCACTTGTACCTGTGAAGGAGCAGCTTTTGAGTACACATTCAATGTGGATCATGAGCTTCGTGACGCTGGAGTGCGTGATTTAGCAGACATTTATTACATAACAAACGAATACGAGTTAGGTGATTTTGGTGTTGGGGGCCTGATATTCACCCAACAGGGCATGCAAACATCGAGCAAGATGTGGACTGAATCCCTCTTTCGAGAGCGCAATATTAAAGCGGTCTTAGGGGCACACGTAGAAAAAGTTGAGTCAAGAGTAATTCATTATGAACTAGTCGATGGAACCAAGGACACTCTAAGTTTTGACTTTGCCATGCTCCTACCTCCATTTAGAGGCGTCGATCTCAAGGCATTTGCCAAAGATGGAACAGATATTTCTGAGCAGATATTTGCTCCTAGTGGATTTATGAAAGTTGATGCGGATTACACCGCTAAACCTTTCGAGGAGTGGTTGGCCGCTGATTGGCCCAAGACCTATAGAAATCCCCTTTTCCCAAATATCTTTGCGGTTGGAATTGCTTTTGCCCCTCCTCACCAGATTTCCAAACCCCGTAAATCACCTAATGGAACGTTAATTGCGCCTTCGCCTCCACGTACGGGCATGCCATCAGGAATCATGGGCAAGTTAGCGATCTTAAGTATTAAAGAGTTAATTGACCATGGCCAAGGAGCACAAGTTCCCACTGCGTCGATGGCTGATATGGGGGCCGCATGTGTAGCTTCAGCAGGGTCGGGGTTGCGCAACGGGAGCGCTGCTTCCATGACCATGTATCCCGTCGTTCCAGATTTCGTGCAATACCCCAATACCGGACGAAGTATGAACGATACATACGGAGAGATCGGCCTGGCTGGTCACTGGATCAAATTACTTTTGCACTACATGTTTATTTACAAGGCAAAGGCCCGCTTCGGCTGGTTTTTGATTCCGGAATAGGAGGCCAGTAATGGAAAATCCGATGGAAAGTATCGCGCATGCGCCACTCCCAACTGAGAAAACACTCCGAGGTCGTAAGAATTTATGGCTTCAAATATGGAGATTTATCGCAATAAATTTAAAGATGATTGCCATGATTCGTAAGGGACACCACCCGATGGAGAGAAAGAAGTAAAAATGCCAGTTAAGAAAGATAGCAGCCACGTACTCAGCGACGCGGATCAACTTGCAGCAATTATCAAGCGAGTAAATCGGGCTCAAGGTCAGTTGGGTGCAGTTGCACGCATGCTTGAAGAGGGTCGTAGTTGTGATGACATTGTTATTCAGATGTCTGCAGTAAGTAAGGCAATCAATACTGCCGCTTTCACGCTGATTTCTTCTAGTCTTAAAGAATGCCTGCTTGAAGGCAAACAGAACTCAGAAGCGGTTAGCGCCAAATTGCAGCGTCTATTTTTAAGTTTGGCATAGAGATGAAAAGATTATTTGCCGTAATTGCGGCTTCAACACTATTACTCACTGCTTGTGGGGGATCGGTAGCAAGTGTGACTACCTTAAATGCACCTGATTTTGCAAAGAAGATCACGGACAAGTCCATCACTCTTCTCGATGTCAGGACTCCAGGAGAATTTGCTTCAGGACATATCGCAGGAGCAACGAATATTGATTTTGAATCGGGCAATTTCCCATCTCAGATTCTGCAATTAGATAAAAAGAAGAGTTATGCGGTCTACTGCAGAAGTGGAAACCGATCGGGTCAAGCAACGGCACTCATGGCTAAGGATGGATTTACTACAATTTTTAATTTAAATGGTGGGATCATTCAATGGCAAGGTGCTGGCAACCCATTGGTGGTCAACTAATGAAAAGGGTAGTTATTATTGGTGGCGTTGCCGGAGGTATGTCGGCCGCAGCAAGATTACGACGCCTCGATGCGCAAGTTGAGATTGTCATTCTTGAGAAGAGTGGTCATGTCTCTTATGCAAATTGTGGGCTGCCATATTTTGTTGGTGGTGTCATTCAGAATGAAGAGTCACTGCTTTTGCAAACCCCCAACAGTCTTTATAAGCGTTTTCGTCTGGATGTAAGAGTTCAATCTGAAGTCGAATCCATAGATCGTAAGAAAAAAATTGTCACAGTGAAATCGCCTGATGCAAGTTACGAACTCTCTTACGATAAATTGATTCTTAGCCCAGGAGCGAGTCCAATTCGCCCCAACCTTCCTGGAGTCGAAAGAGCGATGACGCTTCGAAATATTGAGGACGTTGAAACTATTTCAGAACAAGTCGGCAGAAATCCAAAATCTGCAGTCATCGTTGGTGGCGGTTTTATTGGAGTGGAATTAGCCGAAAATCTTGCGCATAGGGGGATTCCTACTTCGATCGTTGAAGCGACATCTCAAGTTCTTGCGCCACTTGATCCAGAGATGGCAACTTTTGTAAAAGCCGAAATTGTTAAGCAGGGGGTCAATCTCCTTCTCGGCAACTCTGTAACTCAAATAAATGCTACGAGCGTGACTCTGTCGAACGGAGAGGAAATTCCTGCAGAGATTGTGATCATGTCGATAGGAGTTCGACCTGAGACATCGTTAGCAGTTGCAGCTCAAATCGCGATCGGAGTTAAAGGGGGAATCGAGGTCAATGATTTTAACCAAACAAGTGATATCGATATTTATGCTATCGGTGATGTAGCAGAGAAGAAAGATTCTTTAGATGGCGGTGCGACTCTCATTCCACTCGCCAATATAGCTAATCGCCACGGACGTACAGTGGCAGATCACATTGCAGGTAAAAAGGTACGCCAAGTTGATTCTCAAGGTACTGCCATCGTAAAGGTCTTTGACTTAACAATTGCAACCTCAGGATGGAATGAAAAACGCCTGATAGCTGCAGGCCGTCAGTATCTTGCAATACATAATCATCCAGCCTCGCATGCTGGTTACTATCCAGGCGCAGAAGGCATGTCTTTAAAGCTCTTAATCGATCCCGTGAGTCAATTAATTTTGGGAGTGCAAGGCGTGGGTCGCGAGGGTGTAGATAAGCGAATTGACGTTATCGCTACAGCGATGCGCGGAGGTATCACAGCACCAGAACTTGCAGATTTAGAGCTTGCCTATGCACCACCATTTAGTTCCGCCAAAGATCCTGTAAATATGTTGGGGTATATTGCCGAGAATGTATTATCCGGTCTGACTCCCATCGCGCAGTGGTACCAAGTGAAAGAAAAAGTTGCTGACGGATATTCAATTCTCGATGTGAGAACTGTCGGGGAAGTGAATCGGGGAACTCTACCTGGAGCACTTAATATTCCAATCGATGAAATTCGAGAGCGCAGCGCTGAGATTCCTGCAGGAAAAATTCTAGTGACTTGCCAAGTGGGACAACGAGGTCACGCCGCAACTAGATTGCTTCGTGAGATGGGTTATGAAGCAATCAATTTAGATGGTGGCTATATGACGTGGAGTAATTCTCCAGCAGCTATGGCAAAAGTTCTGTAATCAAAAGAATCTAACGAGATAAAGAAGGAGATAGAGCATGTGTAGTAGAACTACGTGTCGGAAATGTGGGAAGGCCTCATGGTCGGGTTGTGGACAGCATGTCGAGCAGGTAATGCGGGGAATTCCTAAATCACAGCGTTGTCAGGGTCATGCCAGCGATCCCAAAGAGCCTGGGCTTTTTGCAAAATTATTCGGTAAGAAGTAGAGGGGGATAGAAATGTGTAGTGCAGTTCGCTGTAACTCGTGCAATAAGGCCACTTGGTCAGGTTGCGGACAACATATCGAGGAAGCTTTGGCTCCCTTCTCTGACGCGGAGCGTTGTAAGTGTGACGCTGATCTTTCTACCTGGCTTCCCAGCCATTAGCACAGCCATGGAAACTCAATCTGGCAACAGATGGCGTGCAGGGCTGGCAGGGTGGGCGATCCCTGAAAACATTGTGAAGCAAGCTCCTACTAACCCTTGGATTCATCCGCCAGTTTATTTTCAAGTGGGTGAGGTCATTGTGGATTCGATCTCTCATCAAAAGGCGCGTGAGGTAGTGCCGGATGGTGGGTCCATCCTCGACATTGGCTGTGGAGGAGGAGTTGCGGCGTTTGCCTGCGTGCCACCTGCCACGAAGGTGATCGGTGTCGATCATCAACCTGAAATGCTTACTATGTTTGCAGAAGGGGCTAAGCATCGCGGAGTGGTGAGTCAGAATTTCGAGGGTTTCTGGCCTGCCATTGCCGGCGATATTCCGGTTGCCGATGTAGTTACTTCGCATCACGTGGTCTACAACGTCCAAGATATTGAGGAATTCCTCCTTGCAATGAACGCACATGCATTAAGGCGAGTAGTTATTGAAATGCCACAACAACACCCCCAACACCGCTCTGCCCCACTCTGGAAGCACTTTTGGAACTTAGAACGACCAAGTAAACCGACTCCGCAGGATCTTATGAAGGTACTGTCAGAGATAGGCATAAAGGCAAACCTCGAACTGTGGGAGGGACATATGGGTCGTAACGTTGATCTTGATCAAGAGGCTTATTTCTCAACAATCCGTCTCTGTTTGCCACAGTCACGTCAATCTGAGGTGAAGAGTCAATTGGAGATGACTTCACAGTCCACATCTAGGCCTTTGGCTACAATCTGGTGGGATATCGAGTGAAGATCTCTGGGTTCGATACTGCTAGGCGAATACTCATTGCCAGAACTTTAGTAGGGGCTCAATTTA
>JAYTQV010000032.1:0-3069 GCA_043746515.1 Actinomycetes bacterium
CCCCTCGCCGACCAAATCGGGGCATTTTATATAAATGTGCTTTGCGGCAGTTTAATCCATGAACTATCTGTATTGCGAACATTGGGATTAGAAATTACCCAGATTGACTGGGTTGAGCGATGGCCAAAAACGACAGAAACCAATTCCATCATCGTCATGGCTCGCACGGCAGATGATGTCCGAATCAGTCTTCGTTGGCTGTACATCGAAGATTATCCAGAGTATCAAGAGGAAGTTCTCTGGGTAGGCGAGAGGTCTTTACACCACATCCGATTTGTCAGCCCGTACTTCTTGCGCGTCCCGACCACTCTAACAAGTATTACGTCCGAATCCGGTGATCTCCAAAAAACTGAATTTGGGTCATACTTTGGTTCCTTTGAGAATGAGTTGGAAGAATTTTGTGAAATGGTAATAGCGTCAAAGCAACTGGGAAGCGATTTATCCATGGGAGAGAGCGACTTACACGTCATGCAGATGATTTCCAAGAAAATCGCCTCTGGCGAGAATCTGGCAATCGGTGGTGACTTGACTTGAAGAGCAAAAAATCTCCAACCACGATCATGGATGTGGCCGGCCATGCAAGTGTCTCCTCCTCCACGGTAAGCCGAGTGGTGGCAGGAGTTGGTTATGTTTCACCCCAGACGCGTGCCCGCGTTCTTGAAAGTATTGAAGAGTTGAAGTTCTATCCTTCTTCGATTGCGCAGTCACTCCGTGGACAAAAATCCAAGGTAATCGGCCTGGTAATTACAGACATTCAAAACCCCTATTATCCGGAATTAGTGCGCGGCATCGAAGACGCGGCGCAGAAGCTCGGCTACTCCATAATTCTTTGCAATTCCTCAGAGGACGAGGCTCGTGAAGAGGCTTATATAAATCTTCTTCTACGCCAGAGGGCCAGCGGACTTCTAATCTGCTCCAGAACTTTCTTTGACCGTCACTCTGGAAAACTGATGGATGTCGACACGAAGGTTGTATTGGTTGACACTGAAATTGCGGATGAGCGTTTTCCCACGGTTTTGAATGATGGCTTCCTGGGGGGTGAGATGGCCGCCCGTCATTTGGTGGAGTGCGGTTATCCACAAATTGTTTACTTAGGGGCAGAGGAGTTTTCGAAAAATTCCCAGAGATACGCAGGAGTGGTCCAAGGAGCCGGCAGTTGCCCGGTGCATTATTTACATGCCGAAGATTCCCTCGAGTCTGGGCGTACCGTGGCTATTCAAGCAGCCAAGATTGTCCGACCCCCCTTTGGCATTGCGACTCATAATGATCTCTGCGCAATTGGAGCGATACGAGGCCTACGCTCCATAGGAATAGATGTTCCATCGCAAGTCGGCGTCGTGGGATATGACGACATAGCAATGAGCGAATACATAACCCCATCGCTCACCACGATTAGCCAACACCAATATGACATGGGGATGGAAGCAATGGGGTTACTGGAAGATTTAATCAATGGAGATGAGACTCCACGTCAGTTAACTATCTCTGCCAACCTAATTGTCCGTGAATCGACAACCAAGATTGCATAGCCCCTTCGGAAAGAGAATAGGAAAACTGTGAGCATCCAATACCCGAGTAATGCCAGCGCAGATACCAAGTGGCTGATGGATGAAGTTAATGCAATTCTTGAGAGGAACCGCCAACGGGGCACCGCTAACTGGTGTGGATATGATTACGATTTCACTTGCCCTTCTTTTGTCACTTACCCTTTCCAGTGGTTCTGGGATTCCTGCTTTCACGCAATTTCGGCCAGCTACGTAGATATTCAAAAAGGAGAATTAGAGATAAAGAGCCTGCTCCGAAATCAACATCCCGATGGCTTCATCTCCCATGTGACTTTCTGGCAAAGAGATGCCTTTGAAGAGATGGTCTCCACTTACGCAATCGCCTTCAGGAGTCAATATCTCTCAGATGAGATGCAGCCTCCTTTATTGGCCGAGGCGGTGGTGGCGGTGGCCGAACGCGGACGTGGCGTGGAGTTCATCAACGAAGTCCTTCCACAAGTAAAAGCTTTTTACGAGTGGCTCCACAAGGTGCGAAACCCTTATGGAGACGGCCTCATACGCGTTGTTCAACCTGATGAAACCGGTATCGATCACTCTCCCAAGTGGGATGGACTGATGCAGATCAAAGAAATAACGGTTGATGAGTTTAACGCCGGATGGAATCGAATATGTAAACCATATGAGGCATTCAATCGCGATCCGAAGAAGATGATCGAACTCAATCATTTTGTGGTCGCTGATGTTATGACCAATACTATTTACATTGAAAACTTACGAGTGTTAGCCCAACTTTGCATCCAGGTAGGTGACACGGCCAGTGCGGATGAGTACCTCTTGCGGGCAGATAAGGCAAAACAGTCGTTAATGAACCTTTGCTGGGATGAGGAAATTGGCCTCTTTTTTGACGTGGCGAACCAGGAAAATACTCCGCTCCAGGTGAATACCTTTACTTCGCTCATGCCATTGCTATTAGGAGACTTAGACCCTGTAATAGCAGAAGCCTTGATTGAACACGTTACAAATCCAAAGGAGTATTGGGCTCCATACCCCATTCCAAGTGTTGCTATGAACGAACCCTCGTTCTTGCCTGGCACCGCCGGCAACATTTTGGTGTGGCGGGGCCCAACCTGGATCAATAGCAATTGGTATTTGGCTAGAGGGCTCATGCGTCATGGACGATCTGACCTTGCCAGGGTGATCGCAGATAAGAGTTTGGAATTAGTTCGCAAGCATGGGTTCAGGGAGTATTACAACCCATTAACAACCCAAGGACACGGTGCCCCTGATTTCAGTTGGTCAACTATTCTGGTTGACCTATTTATTCTCACTCGAAATAGCGATGGGTCATGAATATTTGCCGCGCGCCAAGTCTGCAACTCCCACAAGGCCGGCTTCGTTCCCTAACTCTGCTGCAATAATTTTAGGACTCGGGTGCTTTCCAGCAAACGGCATATATCGCTCAACCGCCAAACGAGTCGGAGCTAGCAGAATTTCTCCGGCTTCTATTACTCCTCCGCCGATGATTACACAATGAGGGTCAAGTATCATCGTTAACGAAGCAATT
>JAYTQV010000033.1:0-6485 GCA_043746515.1 Actinomycetes bacterium
CCGCCTTACAACATTAAACAGCTCAGTGAAGATCGCTATGAGATCGAATTGGTAGTTGCGGGCTTCACAAAAAATGAACTCCAAGTAGAACTTAATAACAACCAACTCTCTGTGGAAGGTTCAAAGTCGAACGAAGAGAACTCCAGCGAAAACTCCTATGTTTATCGTGGGATCGCCGGTCGCCAATTCCAACAGACCTTTGCGTTGGCAGATCACGTTAAGGTGATTGGCTCAGAGCTAAAGGATGGAATCCTGCGCATCGACTTGGAGCGAGAACTTCCAGAGGAGAAGAAGCCTCGCTTCATCGAGATTAAATAAAGATAGTCAGTGTGAATAGTAAAAAGTGGTGAACCCCAAAATTTATTGGGGTTCGCCACTCCATTTTTACTAGTGAATTTATTGGGAGGTAGTTTCGCTCTGACTCTCTGAACCACTTTGTGGCTCCACGCTGTTGTCGTTGATGTTGGCTGCTGGTCCGCCGTCGCATTGAGCGCCGGTTGGATCAATTCCGTTGTTGCAATCAATGCCAGCAACTTCGGGAATAGCGTTTGTAGGCTCCACGACTGTTACGGGAGAAGAATCAACAGTAGCCGGAGCGGTTACTACAGTGGCCGAAGCGCGCTTTGATGCGTTTGCAGATGGAACTATAAATGAGGCAGTTGCGCCGATACCGAGAACGGCTGCTGCGGCTATGAGAAAGAACTTCTTCTTTGGTAATGAATTGCTCGCCATATTTGGCTCCAATTTTTTTCAAATCCCGTCACTCTGACGTAGCGCAAGTATCAATTGTCACGCCTGAATCCATTCTGAAATGACTTCAGCGGTCGTTCAGGAAAAGCACTCCTACATCGCCTCCCTGGGGAAAAAGCGGATAAAGTCGGCGAGGTGAGGTCGAAAACCAATGGCTAGAGTGCTAATCATTGAGGACGAACAGCCTTTGGTCGACGCTCTCACTCGCGGTTTGAGCGCGGAGGGGTACCAAGTTGAATCTAGTACCAATGGAAGAGCAGGACTCGCGTTAGCAAGTGAAAATTCATACGATCTCATTCTCTTAGATATCCTGTTGCCAGAAATGAACGGTTTTGTAATCTGCGAAAAATTACGCGCACAAGGAATTTCTACTCCAATACTTATGTTAACGGCACAGAGCGATGTCTTAGATATCGCAGAGGGACTCGATCTGGGGGCTGATGATTATCTGACGAAACCCTTTGCCTTTGTGGTTTTAATGTCGCGGATTCGAAGTCTGCTCCGGAGAAGTAAATGGAGCGAGATAGATCAACCTTTGTCTCACGGTCCACTTCTGCTAGATATAAGTGCTCATCGCGTATTTTGCAATGACGTTGAGATTGCTCTAACCGCGAAGGAGTTCTCGATCCTTAATTATCTACTGATGCACCCACGCAGCGTGATCTCTAAACGAGAACTTCTAGATGAACTATGGGATATGAATTATGAAGGTGATCCCAATATCGTTGAAGTCTATATTCGACGCTTGCGACAGAAACTTGAACCCTTGCTCTCTGATTCAATTATCGAAACCGTTAGAGGTGTTGGTTACAGATTGCAAGTGAATAAGCCATGAAGATATCGAATGTGCGCACTAGAGCAGCGGTTGGCGCTACTGCAATTGTTTTTCTCTTTCTCAGTCTTGGTTCGGGTTGGCTAATTGTAAGTCAAGAGAATATGTTGATTCGAAACTTAGATGCAAGTGGCCAACTGCGAATCAACGACATTCAATCTTTATTAATAGACAAGGTACTTCCGCCAGAAATAACTATCATCGGAGACGATTCGGGATTCGTTCAACTTCTCGATTCGAAAGGAGCGGTCGTCTCTACCACCAAGAATATTGCGGGAGAGGCAGCCCTCATTATCCCGCCATTCTTTACAGGTTCCAAGGGAGAAGTTGTCACCGAAAATCGCATAATAAGTGCATTCGACAATATTCCATTTCGACTTATCGCCAAGCGAATTACTGTGCGAAATAAAAAATATTCCGTGGTTGCAGGATATAGCTTGGTGAAAACGCTTGGGACTATTCACTATTTGATCAAACTTTTGATTGCTTTAAACCTGCTAGTTACTGCGCTCGTCTTTTTAGTTACCTGGTTTGTGACGAGAGGGGCCTTACGACCAGTTGAGAGGATGCGCTCTGAAGTTGATCTTCTCTCTGCCCAGGATCTTTCCAAGAGAGTCTCGGTACCGAAAAGTAAGGATGAGATTGGACGACTGGGTCAGACCCTCAACTCTCTTCTCGACCGCTTAGCAATTTCTGACCAGCGCCAGCGTCGCTTCGTGAGTGATGCTTCTCATGAGTTGCGCAATCCTCTAGCAGGGATGCGCACGCAATTAGAGGTAGAGATGCTCTATCCAGACCCAAGTCAGATAGAGCAGGGCAGACAGGCTTTGTTGCGCTCTACTCTGCGGTTACAAGAGCTCACTGAAGATCTCCTCGTACTAGCCATCAGCGATGGCAAGGGGAGCGTGGAAAAGTGGAAAGAAATTGACCTGAAAGAAATTGTGATTGGTGAGGTCGAAGAATTTCCAATTTCAGCGGGAGTATCTCTCGATACCAGTAAAGTTAAATCGGTTCGCCTTTGGGGCGATCCATCTCAACTCCGCCGAGCCTTTATAAATTTGCTAGAGAATGCCAATCGTTTCGCTGAAACTAAAATCACGGTGTCTCTACACGCTGAAGAAGATTGGGCCTATCTCGATGTACTCGATGATGGTCCTGGAATCCCCGCTGCAGACCGGGAGAGAGTCTTTGAACGATTCTCTCGACTTGATAATTCCCGTTCGCGCCATGAAGGTGGGACAGGACTTGGATTGGCAATCACAAAGCAAATAGTCCTATCTCATGGTGGTGAGATAGGACTATTGGAGGAGAAGCAAGGTGCTCATTTCCAGATTCGCTTACCAATAAATTCAAAGATGCAGCGGGCAATTCTTTAATTTACTGCTATGAGTTGGGCTTCTCGCTACTTCCGATAGATTTCACCGCTGTCCCTTGAGCAATTTTTACCCCAGGGGCACTTGCCCATATTTTGAAATTAACCTGGTTTTGCGAATTCCGATAGAGACTATATTGATTTTCTGGGAAGTGACCAGCTTTTTTTATTCCATCGAAGTAGACGGTAAATTGGTGGTGAGGAGCGATAGTTATTCCCGTTAACTTCTGGTAATAACCCTCCTTTGCTTTCGTCACAACGTCGGTCATCTCGTAAAAGACCTCGAGTTTGGAGAGTGCTTTCGCGCTGGAGTTTTTCAAAGTGATTTCTAGTCGGTCGGCAATGGGGTTGTGAGTGGCAGGATCAATATTATTTTCAGCCGCAGCATAATTAATAGCAAGCCCAGGAACCCTCGATTTGTTTACTATCGGATTCTTTGCAACTGGAAGAGTCAGTCCTGAGATCCTGGCGGTAGTTGTTGACTTTGGAGTTGAAATCGTTCTGGCGGCCGCCTGTGATGAAGATGCGGGGCCAAAGGCCGCCAAAGATCCAAATGAGATAGCAGCACAGAGCGAAAGTCCGAACAATTGATAACGTTTCATTTTTATCTCCTCAGTAGTTTCTTACGGGTAGTGGTCTGCAGCGCAAAGATCAACACTCCAATGGATCCCAAGAGAAGTGTCAGTAAGTTCGGCAGCGTCCCCATAAATGCATAACCGATTGGCGTCTGGTTATATTTAGGCTTGATGCCTAGGTAGTCGAACGTGGTCCTTTCATAGTGCTTGGTGATTGATGAAACTTCCAAGCCGTTTCGCACCTTCTCGAAAGTGGCGAAATGAGCCAGCAATTGGTGCTCATGCGCTTTGCTTACTTGTAAACTGAAGAACAATCCTCCAGGGACTTGGTTATCGGGATCCATGGTGTCGCCAATTTGAGGCAGGATCAATACGACGCTGAGCCACAAAACAATAGAGACCACCAGGCTTATTCCCAATTGGCGGGTGAAGGAAGCCAAACCCATCGCCAAAGCGCTCCAGAAAATAAGGTAAACCCAGGTGACTCCCGCGCTCATAAGCAGCCGATATATATCGATCAGGTGGAGGGGAGAGTTCGCAACGAGCGCCAACACCAAGGTAAGAATTGAAAATATTGTAACTACCGCTGCGAACCAGGTAATGGCTAGCGCCAAAAGTTTTCCATTCGCCAATTGATACCGTCTCACTGGGCGGGTAAAGATCAGTCCGAGCGTCGCCCTTAGCTTCTCTTTGGCAACCATTCCGTAACCCACAACGATGGCAAACAAAGCGCCAAGTATTTCAAGATACTCAATACTTCCTTGTAGTAGTTGTAGTGGGAAGAGTTGAGGCGGGGCGGGAAGGATAGTGCTATGAGCTTGTTTGAGCGCCTCTGCATATTTGTTGTACGCATCGAGCTTGGTGCGAAAATCCAACGAGGAGACAAAAATCGAAACGAGCACTGCTACAAGAATGAATGAAAGCAGTAGGAGCAGGAATCGATTTCTCCTGATATCCAGGAGTTCTTTTCGCATAATCACCAGTGTGTTATTCATAAATCTCCCTCCTCAAACGATCGCGCTTGGTGGTGAGGAGGATCAAGGAACCCAGAAGAAATACCGCAATCAGAATCAATACACCCTCAGTTGGGTTTCCAACAAAATCAGAGTTACCCAGTATCCAACTACTCACCTTTTTAAATTCCTCGGTGATCGAGAAGGGGCTGAAAATTAGATTGAGTGTTGAGAATGCACCACCACTATTTCCAATTAAGGGGACTGGATTGAGTAGCGAGACAGGATCACCTGCCGTACCTAACTGCGGAAATACAAAGGTGACAAGACTCCAGATCGCTACGGGCAAGAGTAAGGCACTCGTTTCACGCGAGCAGTAGAGCGCGCAGATCATTCCAAGTAGAACAAATCCCAACAAGAAAAGTAATGACATCGCAAAGAAGGAGAACAGTCGTTCGGTATCCGATGCTTTTAATGGTTTTCCAATAATAAAAGCGATACTCGTCCAGCTCACTAGAGTGACAAAGGCGAGAATCATGGTGAGCCAGGCGGTTATTCCACCTAATTTTCCTAGTAAATAAAGTCGTGCCTGTACCGGCCGTACCAGTACCAAATCCACAGTGCGGGCTTTGCGGTCCCGGATAATGGAGGAGACCCCCAAAACGATTGCCAGTAAGGCACCAACTAATACCAAATAAATTACAGTATTTCTTAAGTAGTAAAGGGCCGCAACATGTTCGAAGGGATTCGGAACAGAGGTGATTCCTTCGGCTTTTACCTTACGGTAGACAGAGCTCACATTCTTATTTGTCAGCCAGCCAATGAAGCTAGAGATAGAGACCATACCAACAAAAACTATAAGAAGTGCCTGGGCAAGTTTTTCGCGCCGCAATGTTCTAATCTCTTGTCTAGCTGCTACCAACGCGATACTCATTTGGTTGTCACGGTATCGATCTGTAAGTAAATCTCTTCCAGTGATTCTTCGCTCGGAAAGGCCTTTAACGTGGCCGCCAGAGAATCCTGATAAACCAAATGCCCTTGCCTGAGAACGCCAATACTCGTGCAAGTCTTGGCCACTTCAGATAGCAGATGGGTGTTCATAAAGATCGTCATTCCTAGATCACGATTGAGCGAGACGATCACATCACGAAGTTCTCGTACGCCAATCGGATCGAGTCCAGAAGTGGGTTCATCCAAAAAAAGAACTTGCGGCTCATGTAAAATTGCTTGGGCGATTCCTACTCTTTGGCGCATCCCTTTACTAAAACTCCCGACGCGCTCATTGTCATGATATGAGAAATTTAAATAACTAAGTACCTCTTTAATGCGAGCTTCTGGCTTTGCGAGACCAGAGAGCCTTCCGAAAAATTGCAGATTTTCCATTGTGCTCAAATTGTCATAGAACTGCACGTTCTCCGGTAGGTAGCCAATCGAATTTCGTAATTGGCCAGCATGAGAACCACCATCGAATCCAGCTACCTCAAGCACACCAGATGTTGGTTCGAGCAGAGTTGTTAAAAGATTGACAGTCGTAGTCTTGCCCGCGCCGTTATGTCCCAAGAGGCCAAAAATCTCGCCTGCTTCAATCGTGAGATCTAACGGAGAGAGCGCCAAATTATCACCATATGATTTCGAGAGCCCTACGGTTCTGATCGCCACTTTTTCCATATATGAAGAGTAAATAGGGTTGCCTGAAATTAAACTGAAGTCACTCTTTAGAGAGTTCGGCACTCCTCGTACTCATGAATCTAATCGTGAAACCAGCAACCACTGCGGAGAGCGCGATTACAGTACCGACATGAGTTCTCGATATTTCGCTCTGCTTGACCTTGGGGGAACAGGTCTAAAAACCGCGATGGTTCAAGTTGGCACCAATAAATTAGAGAATGTGAAGCGAAAGTCCGCTCCGCCTTTCATCTCCCAAGAAGGGCTGGAACGAGAGATTGATCCAGTGGCACTTCTTACCTCTTGCAAAGAACTCCTTGCGGATATGAACGACCGTC
>JAYTQV010000034.1:0-9852 GCA_043746515.1 Actinomycetes bacterium
CGTCGTGGTCGCCCAGTAACTGGCCCAGGAAACCGTCCACTCAAGTCACTTTCAGATATGTTGAAGGGTAAGCAAGGTCGTTTCCGTCAGAACCTGCTAGGAAAGCGCGTTGACTACTCTGGACGTTCTGTAATCGTTGTCGGTCCACAACTTAAATTGCACCAGTGCGGTCTGCCAAAGCAGATGGCTCTTGAACTGTTCAAGCCATTTGTTATGAAGCGACTCGTTGATCTCAATCACGCTCAGAACATCGAATCCGCAAAACGTATGGTCGAGCGTGCTCGTCCGGTCGTGTGGGATGTTCTTGAAGAGGTAATTGCAGAGCATCCAGTTCTATTGAACCGTGCACCTACCCTGCACCGCTTAGGTATCCAAGCATTCGAACCACAACTGGTCGAAGGTAAGGCAATCCAAATTCACCCATTGGTTTGTACCGCGTTCAACGCCGACTTCGATGGTGATCAGATGGCTGTTCATCTTCCACTCTCCGCAGAGGCACAAGCTGAAGCCCGCGTACTTATGTTGTCGAGCAATAACATCTTGTCTCCTGCATCGGGTCGTCCGATCACATCTCCTACCCAGGACATGGTGCTTGGACTCTACTTCTTGACCTCACTTCGTGAAAACCAAGTTGGAGAAGGTCGCGCTTTCTCTAGTTTGTCTGAAGGTCTGATGGCTTTCGATCAAGGTTCTGTCTCACTGCAAGCAAAGATCAAGATTCGTACCGAAGAGAATGGCGCTTCTGTAGTTAAGGAGACCACCCTCGGTCGCGTGATTTTCAATGAAGTGCTTCCCGAGGATTTCCCTTATGTGGATTATGACGTCACCAAGAAACTTCTTGGATTGATTGTTGATAATTTGGCGGAAGGGTATCCAAAGGTCACCGTTGCACAGACTCTTGATGCACTTAAGTCACTTGGTTTCTACTGGGCAACTCGTGCCGGTGTCACAATCGGCATCGAGGATGTTGTAACTCCTGCAAAGGACAAGGCAATTATTCTTGCTGCATCTGAAGAAGTTGCAGAGAAAGTTCAAGCTCAATATGAGAAGGGCCTGATCACCGATGATGAGCGTCGCCAAGAGCTCATCGAGATCTGGACTAAGGCGACTGGCGATGTTGCTGCTGCCATGGAAGCCAACTTCCCTAAGACCAATCCAGTGTGGATGATGGTCTACTCCGGTGCGCGTGGAAACATGATGCAGATCCGTCAGATCGCAGGTATGCGTGGACTGGTAGCTAACCCAAAGGGTGAAATTATTCCTCGCCCAATTAAGTCCAACTTCCGTGAAGGCCTATCTGTTCTGGAGTACTTCATCTCAACGCACGGTGCTCGTAAAGGCCTTGCCGATACCGCACTTCGTACCGCTGACTCTGGTTATTTGACTCGTCGTCTCTGCGATGTGGCACAAGATGTCATCATCCGTGAAGAAGATTGTGGAACTGACCGCGGCCTCACGCTGAAGATCGCTGCCATCAATGCGCAGGGTGAACTCATTCGTGACGAGCATGTAGAGACTGCAATGTTCGGCCGTAATCTGGCTGACGATGTTGTCGTTGGTGGGAAGACCGTCCTTCCTGCAGGTACCGACCTTGGTGATAAGAACATCAACATTCTTGTTGAGGCTGGCGTCGCTGAAGTGAAGGTCCGTTCAGTACTGACTTGTGATTCCAAAGTTGGCCAATGCGCAATGTGTTACGGCCGCTCCATGGCATCGGGCAAGATCGTCGATGTCGGTGAAGCAGTTGGCATCATTGCAGCCCAATCAATCGGTGAGCCAGGAACACAGCTCACCATGCGTACCTTCCACACCGGTGGTGTCGCTGGTGATGACATCACTCATGGTCTGCCACGTATCGTCGAGCTCTTCGAAGCACGTACCCCTAAGGGTGTTGCGCCAATCGCAGAGACGGCTGGTGTCGTGAGCTTCCTCGAGGATGCAAAGGGTAAGAAGATCATCGTGACACCAGATGATGGTGGCGAAGCAGTTGCTTACCCAATCACTCGTCGGCAGAAACTCAAGGTCGAAGATGGAACACGCGTTGGCGTCGGACAACAACTAGTTGTTGGTGCGATTGATCCAAAGCAGGTTCTACGAATCCTGGGACCTCGTCAAACTCAAGTACACCTCGTTAACGAAATCCAAGAAGTTTATCGCTCACAAGGCGTATCGATCCACGATAAGCACATCGAAATCATCGTTCGTCAGATGCTTAAGCGCATTACCGTGCTAGAGCCTGGTGACACCGATCTTCTTCCTGGTGAGCTCGTTGAACGCGGTCGCTTTGAGAACGAGAACCGCCGCGTTGTCACCTCTGGTGGCAAGGCAGCATCTGGTCGTCCAGAACTTATGGGTATTACAAAGGCATCTCTTGCAACCGAGTCATGGTTGTCAGCAGCATCCTTCCAAGAGACCACAAAGGTTCTGACCGATGCAGCACTTGCTGAGAAGAGCGATCCATTGCTCGGCCTCAAGGAGAACGTAATCATCGGGAAACTGATCCCTGCTGGAACTGGACTTGCTCGTTATCGCAATGTGCGAGTTGAGCCAACAGAGGAGGCAAAGGCCGCGGTTTACGCCGCTTACGATGAATATGACTTCACTCCATTTGAGTCACAAGGCTCAGGTGAAGCAATTCGTTTGGATGACATCGAAGTTCGTTAAATCTAGATTACTAAAAGCGTCTCGCACCAGGAAAATTCCTGGTGCGAGACGCTTTTTTATCTTCAATAGTTTGTTAGTGGAATTTTCGAAGTGATAACCAGATATTTTCCCTTGATAACAACGAGACCGAAGTACTCTGCATTCATCTGCTTGCTTGTGCCTGCGCTATTTATATGAGTCGCGTTAAAACGATATGCCTTAGAAGCACCTAAGGGAACCCATCCTTCCCACCCGCTAATCGAAATCGTGTCATCACTATTTGGGGTGTAATCATTGACATTAGGAATAGGCGAATTTACACATTCATGCCACCCAGCAAATGCCGAAGGTAATGTCACAAATTGTATCTTGGGGTTTAACGTAAGTGAGGCAACTCCTTGAGATATGAAATATTTTTTTATAAAACTATTTTCTTCGGATTAAAAGCTAAATAGGTTGAGTGTTTAGAGTCAGCTAATCCGATTTCTCTGCCATCGAAATCAAAGGCGGTCAATAGTTTTACCTTGGAGAACCCGGAATAGAGGAACGTTCCAATATATGTTCTTACCCCTGCCTTGCGCATATATAGTTTTACACCACTGGCGCCATTTCGCAATCCTCCGGCATAAAGCACAAATTCTTGATGATTGGTTGCAAAGACACCGTTATAAAGATTTGTTACCTCAAATACCTTCTGATCAAATGGGGTTAAGTAAGTATGCGTGAACGTCTAATTGACCGAAGCCATAAGGATCTGGTGAAAGATTGGTTGCCATGGCCTTTGAGTTGAAGTTCAACAGGGTGAGCAACACACAAAATGTGAGGCACAAAAAAGCAAATCTTTCGTGTCCGTGCGACATTTGAGACTCCTACTTTCCATGAATTATTTTCAGGTTACAGCACTCCCTTGTGGATTCCATTTTGAAGTGGTGGTGTTAGGACGATCTGTACAGTGAAATTGCTATAATTTGTACAGTAAAATTGCTACAATCTGTATAGTAGGCGTGGTGAAGGGAAGAAAATGATATATAAACCAAGGGTAATTGACGCCGAATTGATCCAACGCCTCTCTTATGCAGGTGCGGTTGTTATTGAAGGGCCTAGAGCTTGTGGAAAAACCGAGAGCGCAAGGCAGGTAGCAGGCAGTCAGGTTTCACTTGATACCGATGTAAATGCACACCTCGCAATGGCAGTAGACCCTAATCTGGTTCTCGTCGGAGAGGTGCCGCGTTTGTTGGATGAATGGCAGATCGAGCCAAAACTTTGGAACTTCGTCCGCCACGAAGTAGACAGGCGTGGATCTCCTGGACAATTCATACTTACAGGTTCCTCAATTCCGCCCGATGACACTAAAAGGCATTCTGGCGCTGGACGTTTCTCCGTTCTTCGAATGCGACCAATGACTTTATTTGAGACTGGGCAAAGTAACGGGACGATTTCTCTTTCGGATCTTTTGGAAGGAGATGTGCGTGGTGCACCCGACTCAGGTTTGACCAGAGAAAAAATTGCAGAAATGATCTCGGTCGGAGGTTGGCCAAGTGTGCAGGAGGGCACGGAACAGAGCGCCACGAGAGCCGCGCGCGACTATTTAAAACAAATTCGAGAGGTTGATGTTGCGCGAATTGCACAGGAGAAGCGCGACCCTAATAAATTGGATCGTTTCATTAAATCATTTGCTAGAAACGTAGCCACCGAAGTCGCACTGACAGTACTCGCTTCAGATACGGGAGGAGTAGAAGGAGCGTTATCTCGGACAACCATTTATGAATATTTGGATGTACTTGAACGGCTTATGATAATTGAAAATCAGCCAGCATGGGCTGTGCACTTACGATCCAAAGCAATACTTCGAAATACTCCCAAGAGACATTTCGTAGATCCTTCGCTCGCGGTCGCAGCTCTCTCAGGCAGCGCCAGTCGATTACTTTCCGACCTCCAGTTAATGGGTCTACTTTTTGAATCTCTGGTGATTCGTGATTTGCGCGTTTTTTCACAACCACTCGATGGTGAAGTTTTTTATTACAGAGATAACAATGGTGTTGAAGTTGACGCTATCGTTCAATTGGCGGACGGGCGATGGGGAGCCTTTGAAGTGAAGTTGGGTTCGGGATTCATAGATGCGGCAGCTCACAAATTGCTTCAATTCGAAAAACTTGTAGACAAGAAACAATCCGGAGCCCCTCAAATATTGGCGGTAATTTGTGGAACTGGATACGCATATCGACGAGCAGATGGGGTCGCCGTCATTCCAATCGGCACCCTCGGGCCATAAAAAACTAATATTGTTGAATACTTATTTTAGATTGTGAGCTTTTGCGACGATCTCCTCCGCGTTAAGGCGGTGGGCTGCGAAAGAATTAACTGGCGCATTTGTTGGATAACCAATCGCTAGACCGGTGAGCAGTCGGTAGTCATTGGAGATTTCAAACTCTTTTCGCACTACGTCGTCCCAAATAACTACTGCACCCTGAGCGCAGGTACCTAGGCCATGGGCATGCGCTGAAAGCATAAGGTTCTCTATCATCAATCCAGCATCCGATGCCGACCAGATACCCAAACTCTTGTGTATGAAAATAAATAATTCGGTGGGAGCTCCAAAAAATTCATAGTTCTTCGCCCATTGGGCATCGCGCTCTTTGCGATTACCGCGTTCAACTCCTATTGCGGAGTAAAGCTCTGCTCCAACACGATTTGCCCGTGGTTTTAGCTCTGCTACGTAAGGTTTTGCACTCATGCGGTTACTGGTTGGCAAACCGTAGCGTGATGTGATGAGTTTTATCTTTGCTAGCCAATTTCCATTGCGACCTTTGGAGAGCGCATCCCAGCGGCTTAGGAATTCTGCGCTGATGCGATCTCGAACTTCACTTTCTGCAACTGCAATCTTGAATGGGCGAGTGTTCGACCAACTTGGAGCGGTGAGAGCATCGGTGAGGATCTGATCGAGTATCTCTTGGGGGACTGGCTTATCTTTTATGAAATCTCGTGTACTCCGTCTTGAAGCTAGAAACTCCGAAATAGCGCGCGGATCTACGTTACTTTTGTGCGAAGACATGGACCATACTTTCTGTTAATTGATCAACTAGTTGTGCGTATAGACCACAATTCCCGCGGCTATGAATTGCAAGGTGAAGGCCGCTGCGGTCAGCGCATGAAAGAGTTCGTGGAAGCCAAACCAAGTCTTGGAGAAATTGGGCCTCTTCATTCCATAGATCAGACCACCTACTGAATAACAGATTCCGCCTAGCGTTATGAGAAGGAATACGCCGACGCCGCCATTTCTCCAGAACTCAGGCAAGAAGAAGACCGCTGCCCAGCCCAAGGCAATGTAGAGGGGAACGTAGGCCCACCGAGGTGCATGTAGCCAGAGCACTCGCAGGAGAGAGGTAGCGATCGCCCCACCCCATACGAGGGAGAGGAGGATGATCGCCTGGGTCTTATTGAGCAAAAAGATGGCAAATGGGGTGTAGGTCCCGGCAATTAATATAGTGATATTGGCGTGATCGATCCGGCGCCAAAGCTCTTTAGTCTTAGGGTTCCACTTGACCCGGTGGTAAAGGGCGCTACCGGTGAAAAGGGTCACGGCAGCGAGCGTAAATATGCCAAGGGCGATTCGCCCGCGCAGTTTGTCGGCCAAAGCAATGAGAGCGAGCCCAGCCACGAGCGAGACCGGGCTCATAATCAGATGAATCAGCCCGCGCAGGCGTGGCTTTTCATCCTCTAAGCGCTCATCGAGTGTTGAACTCACGCAGCAAGAGTACGCCGAAAACCTTAAATTGGTCTGTCGGCGTGTCGCGAGTCACGGAGGGGAGGGGCAGGTCTATAAGGGACCCGTTTTGACCTTTTTGTGCTCGGCAAGATACCTTTCTCCTCTGCTCTTTTGAAGAATCGAGCTACCTCCACCTTGCTTTTTTAGTAAGGCAATTCTACGGAGTCGGGCAACACACCCGACCGCGTGGGTCGGAGAAATTAATTACGAACTGGAGAGACGAAGTGCCAACAATTCAACAGCTGGTCCGCAAGGGTCGCGCTGAGAAGTCATCAAAGACAAGTACTCCCGCACTCAAGGGAAGTCCGCAACGTCGTGGTGTCTGTACTCGCGTTTACACAACAACCCCTAAGAAGCCGAACTCTGCGCTTCGTAAGGTTGCACGTGTTCGTTTGACGAGTGGCATGGAAGTAACTGCATACATTCCTGGTGAGGGACATAACTTGCAGGAGCACTCAATTGTTCTCGTTCGTGGTGGTCGTGTAAAGGATCTTCCAGGTGTTCGTTACAAAATTATTCGCGGATCCCTTGATACCCAAGGTGTGAAGAACCGCAAGCAGGCTCGCAGTCGTTACGGCGCTAAGAGAGAGAAGAAGGCCTAATGCCACGTAAAGGTCCCGTCACTAAGAACGCAGTAGTTCCAGATCCTGTTTATGACTCTCCAGTTGTAACACAGTTGATCAACCGCGTATTGCTTCACGGCAAGCGCTCAACCGCTGAAAGCATTGTCTACGCTGCCCTTGAAGGTGCGCGCACCAAGACAAATGGCGTTGATCCACTTATTACTTTGAAGCGTGCGCTCGATAACATCAAGCCTGCAGTAGAAGTTCGCTCCCGCCGTGTTGGTGGAGCTACCTACCAAGTGCCAGTTGAAGTTAAAGCAGCTCGTTCCTCAACCTTGGGTCTTCGCTGGTTAGTCGATTACTCACGTTCACGTCGTGAGAAGTCAATGGCTGAGCGTCTCACTAATGAGCTAATCGATGCTAGCAATGGTCTTGGTGCTGCTGTAAAGCGTCGCGAAGATACTCACAAAATGGCTGAAGCGAATAAGGCTTTCGCACATTACCGCTGGTAAGACGCCAACAAAAGTTTAAATCGATAACCAAGTCAACCGTTTTAGAAATTAACAGAAGAGGAAATTAAGTGGCCGTAGAAACAGCAATCGACCTCGCCAAGGTTCGCAACATTGGAATCATGGCGCATATCGACGCGGGTAAAACCACGACTACGGAGCGCATCCTTTTTTACACCGGTATCAATTACAAGATCGGTGAAGTTCACGATGGTGGAGCCACCATGGACTGGATGGAGCAAGAGCAAGAGCGCGGAATTACGATCACATCTGCTGCAACCACTTGTATGTGGAAGGGCAACCTGATCAACATTATTGATACACCAGGACACGTTGACTTCACTGTCGAGGTTGAGCGTTCTCTGCGCGTACTCGACGGCGCTGTCTGCGTATTCGATGGTGTTGCTGGCGTTGAGCCACAATCTGAAACCGTTTGGCGTCAAGCCGATCGTTACAACGTTCCTCGTATCTGTTTTGTGAACAAACTCGATCGCACTGGTGCCTCATTTGAGCGCTGTGTAGAGATGATTGGTTCTCGTCTGAACGCAATTGCACTCGTTCTTCAGATTCCAATTGGTATCGAATCAGATTTCATCGGTGTAGTCGACCTCATCTCCATGAAGGCGCTCACTTGGCACGGCGAAACTCAAAAAGGTGAGGATTACACCGTCGAAGAGATTCCAGCTGATTTAGTTGAAAAAGCAAAGCAAGCGCGCCACGATATGGTTGAAACTCTTGCTGATGCTGATGATGAAATCATGGAGAAGTACCTCGAAGGTATTGATATCTCCGAAGACGAAATCATCGCTGCAATTCGTCGTGCCACAATTGCGGATAAATTGACACCAGTTCTCACTGGATCTGCATTTAAGAATAAGGGTGTTCAACCTATGTTGGATGCGGTTAACCGTTACCTACCTAGCCCACTTGATATCAAGGCAATTGTTGGTCACAAATACGGGAATGTAGAAGAGGAAGATTCGCGTCAACCTTCCGAGTCAGAGCCATTTTCCTCACTCGCATTTAAGATCATGACCGATCCACACCTTGGAAAACTAACATTCGTTCGTATCTACTCGGGTCGCCTTGAGACCGGTTCTTCAGTCTTGAACGCAACGACTGGTAAAAAAGAGCGCATCGGCAAGATCTACCAGATGCACGCCAACAAGCGTGAAGAGAAAGATCATGCTGGAGCCGGAATGATCATCGCAGTTATGGGTCTTAAGGACACCACAACTGGAAATACTCTCTGCGATATCGATAAGCCAATCATTCTTGAATCAATGGACTTTCCAGATCCTGTTATCTCAGTCGCGATTGAACCAAAAACTAAAGTTGACCAAGAGAAGCTTGGTATTGCTATTGGGCGCCTCGCCGAAGAGGATCCAACCTTCCACGTTGAGTCAGATGAAGAGACCGGCCAGACCATCATCTCTGGAATGGGTGAACTTCACCTCGAAATTTTGGTAGACCGTATGCGCCGAGAGTTTAAGGTCGAGGCTAACGTTGGTAAGCCACAAGTGGCCTATCGCGAAACCCTCAAAAAGGCCGTTCCTCGCCACGACTACACCCACAAGAAGCAATCTGGTGGTTCTGGTCAATTCGCAAAGATCCAGATCGCCCTCGCTCCATTGGCTCCTGGTTCCGAAAAGCATTACGAGTTCGTCAATAAGGTCACTGGTGGACGTATTCCTCGCGAATACATCCCATCAGTTGATGCTGGTTGCCAAGAGGCAATGCAGGCTGGTCCACTTGCTGGATACCCACTTGTTGATGTTCAGGTAACTCTTAACGACGGCGCTTACCATGATGTGGATTCTTCAGAACTTGCCTTCAAAATTGCAGGAATTGCGGGCTTCCGTGAGGCCGCAAAACTCGCTGGTCCAGTTCTTCTCGAGCCAGTCATGAGCGTTGAAGTAGTAACTCCAGAAGATTTCATGGGGGATGTAATCGGCGATTTGAACTCACGTCGCGGACAGATCCTCTCCATGGATGAGCGTTCTGGCGCTCGCGTCATCAAGGCGACTGTTCCATTATCTGAGATGTTCGGCTATGTCGGAGATCTCCGCTCACGTACGCAGGGTCGCGCCAGTTACAGCATGCAATTTGATTCTTATGCTGAGGTTCCAGCCTCAGTTGCAAAGGAAATCATCGCGAAAGTTCGCGGCGAGTAAATAAACCAACCAATCACACCCAACAGTGGCTCTAACAGGGGCCAAACAAGTAAAACAGGAGGATAAAAGTGGCAAAAGCCAAGTTCGAGCGGAACAAACCGCACGTCAACATCGGCACCATCGGGCACATCGATCACGGTAAGACCACTCTTACCGCTGCTATCTCAAAGGTGTTGCACGATAAGTTTCCAGATGTA
>JAYTQV010000035.1:0-3466 GCA_043746515.1 Actinomycetes bacterium
CTGCTTGGCCAAGAAAGACGGAGCAATCGAGATAGAGGGCACCGTTGCTGAAGCACTGCCGAACGCGATGTTCAGAGTTGAACTTACAAATGGACACAAAGTTCTTGCACATATCAGCGGCAAGATGCGACAGAACTACATTCGTATTCTTCCCGAAGATCGCGTGATTGTAGAACTTAGTCCGTATGACCTCACACGAGGTCGAATTATCTATCGTTACAAGTAATAGGAGTACGTCGTGAAAGTTAAACCTAGCGTGAAGAAGATCTGCGACAAGTGCAAGGTCATCCGTCGTAATGGTCGCGTCATGGTTATTTGCGACAATCTTCGTCACAAGCAACGTCAAGGATAATTTAGCCAATAAAGTAATAAAGAACGCGCGATGCGACTGAAGTAGTTACTTCAGACCCTCGGACTGGTAGGCCGAGGCTCAGTTACCCAACTGAGGTGTATTGCGAAGGACCTTCCAGTTTATGAAAAGGGTAAGAGATATGGCACGTCTTGTTGGTGTTGATCTCCCTCGCGAGAAGCGAGTAGAGATTGCACTCACCTATATTTTCGGTATTGGTTTAACACGCGCGCATGCGACATTAGCGGCGACTGGTGTTAATCCAGATACCCGAGTCAAAGATCTGCAAGAGCCAGAATTGGCAAAGCTTCGTGAATTCATCGAAGCCAACTACAAAATCGAAGGTGACCTTCGCCGTGAAGTAGCGGGCGATATTCGTCGTAAGGTCGAAATTCAAAGCTATCAAGGTATTCGCCACCGCAAGGGTCTTCCTGTTCGTGGTCAACGCACACACACAAATGCGCGTACACGTAAGGGCCCTCGTAAGGCAATCGCCGGTAAGAAGAAGGAGACCAAGTAATGGCCGCCGCTAAGACAAAGACCGCCGCTAAAGGCGCAGCTAAAGGCAAAGTTAAACTTCGCAAAAAAGAGAAGAAGAATATTGCCGTTGGTCAGGCTCACATCAAGAGCACATTCAACAACACAATTATTTCTATTACAGATCCTTCTGGCGCCGTAATCTCGTGGTCATCCGCTGGCCAAGTTGGTTTCAAAGGTTCTCGTAAATCCACTCCATTCGCAGCACAGATGGCCGCAGAAGCAGCAGCTCGTCGCGCACAGGAGCATGGTTTAAAGAAGGTTGATGTATTCGTCAAGGGACCAGGCTCTGGTCGCGAGACTGCTATTCGTTCATTGCAGGCCGCTGGACTTGAAGTTGGGGCCATCTCAGATGTCACTCCGGCTCCTCACAACGGTTGCCGCCCACCAAAGCCACGTCGAGTTTAAGGAAGGAAGAGAATAAATGGCTCGTTATACCGGAGCAGATTGCAAGCGCTGCCGTCGTGAAAAAGTAAAACTCTTTCTTAAGGGTTCGAAGTGTGATGGTCCTAAGTGTCCTATTGAGTCTCGTCCATACCCACCAGGGCAACATGGTCGCGGACGTACCAAAGAATCTGAGTACCTAGGTCAGCTGCGTGAAAAGCAAAAGTGCGCACGTATGTATGGTGTTTTAGAAAAGCAATTCCGTGGCTACTATGAAGAGGCAAACCGCCTTCAGGGTAAAACGGGTGACAACCTTCTGATCATCCTCGAGACTCGTTTAGATAACGTCGTCTTCCGTGCTGGTTTTGCAAAGAGCCGCGACATGGCCCGCCAACTCGTTCGTCATGGACATTTCCTCGTTAACGGCAAGAAGGTAAACATTCCTTCATTCCGCGTTACAGCGATGGATGTTATTGATGTAGTTCCTGGTTCATTGGATACCACCCCATTCATCATTGCAAGCGCTGAACTGGGCGAGAAGACCATTCCTGCCTGGATGGAAGTTGTTGGAGCCAAAATGAGAATCTTGGTTCACGCAGAGCCAACTCGCACGATTATCGATACCCAAATCCAAGAGCAATTGATCGTTGAGCTCTACAGCAAGTAATAGCCAATTAGTTAAAAAGGTAGTTTCAAAAGTAGGAGATCAAATAGTGGATCTCCCCGACGTACGGAGGAAATAAGTGCTTATTGCACAACGCCCCATTCTTACTGAGGAAGTAGTTTCTGAATTTCGTTCGCGTTTCATCATCGAACCGCTAGAGCCTGGTTTCGGATACACACTCGGTAATTCTTTACGCCGCACCCTCTTGTCTTCGATCCCTGGTGCTGCAGTCACTAGTGTTCGAGTCAATGGTGCGTTGCACGAATTCACAACTCTCGAAGGTGTAAAGGAAGATCTCACCGAGATTATCTTGAACATCAAGAACTTGGTGCTCTCATCTGATAACGATGAGCCCTCACTTCTCTACATTCGCAAGAATGGAGACGGGGTTGTCACTGGTGCTGATATCGCAACTCCAGCAGGAGTAGAGGTTCACAATCCAGATCTTCATATCGCAACTCTTAACTCAAAAGCCAAGTTCGAAGTCGAACTCACTGTTGAGCGTGGACGCGGATATGTCACTGCAGTAACTAACAAAGTTGCTGGCGGGGAGATCGGTCGTATCCCAGTTGATTCCATTTACTCCCCAGTTTTGCGCGTCACCTACAAGGTAGAGGCAACACGTGTAGAACAACGTACAGACTTTGACCGTTTGATCGTAGATGTTGAGACCAAGCCATCCATGAAGCCAGGAGATGCAATGGCATCCGCCGGTAAGACTTTGGTTGAGCTATTCGGCCTAGCGCGCGAATTGAATGTCAACGCTGAAGGTATCGAAATGGGACCCTCCGTTCAGGATGCTGCGCTCGCTGCCGATCTCGCTCTCCCAATTGAAGATCTTGATCTCACAGTTCGCTCGTACAACTGTCTCAAGCGCGAGGGTATTCATACCGTCGGAGAGCTTGTCAGTCGATCAGAAGCAGATCTTCTCGATATCCGTAACTTCGGTTCAAAGTCGATCGATGAAGTGAAAGCAAAACTTCACAGCATGGGTCTTCAACTGAAGGACAGCCCAATTGGATTTGATCCAACACAACACCAAAACTATGGAACTGAAGTCGACGAAGAGCTCGTCGAATCAGAGCAGCTCTAGGAGAACGCCATGCCAACACCAAGTAGAGGACCTCGTCTCGGAAGCGGTCCAGCACACGAGAGATTGTTGCTAGGCACACTCGCAGAGCAACTTTTTGAGCACGGCAAGATCAAGACCACTGAGGCGAAGGCCAAGCGCCTGCGTCCATTGGCTGAAAAGTTGATCACTGCAGCTAAAGAGGGAGACCTCGCCGCACGTCGTCGCGTGATGGAGACGATCCAGAATAAGAGCGTTGTGCATGTGCTCTTTACGGAGATCGCCCCTCGTTTCGCAACCCGTCCCGGTGGTTATACCCGCATTACAAAAGTTGGTCCACGTAATGGTGATAACGCCCCTATGGCCGTTATTGAACTCGTTACCGACTAATTATTTGTAAAACCTTAAGCAAAGTTTATGATCGAACCCGCTCTCAACCCTGAGGGCGGGTTTCGTCGTTTGC
>JAYTQV010000036.1:0-4780 GCA_043746515.1 Actinomycetes bacterium
GATCGGCTTGAGGATTTTTCACAGCATTTGGCAGTCTACGCCACTGAGTTGGATAACTATGTTGATACCGTAAAATCTGCATTGGATCGGCTTGGGCATACTTTTGATGACCCAGATTATTTTGACTTTAGGGAATCATTTAATGGGTCGCTACGAGCTATCTACGAATTTCTTGAGTCAGTAAGGCCGGAGATCGAGAGGATGAAACCAATGATTGAACACTTAAGACGAAACCAGTCCATCAAGAGTACAGGCTAGACTAAGGAGAAATACGCATGAAAACAGTAATGGATCCTCAGGAGGTTGTTGCGTTTGTTCGCAGTGTTTCGGATGAAACAGAGCGCCTTCGCAATGCAAATCGGAATATTGCCATAGAGCAAATTGAGTTGATCAACGTCTGGGATGACGATAAAGGGCTGAATTTTTCGAGATTGTTTGAGAATGCTAATGAGAGTGTGGCACGCATGACCGAGAGGATTGAGCAGTTTTGCGAATTGCTCAATCAAAAAGCACAGCATGTTCAGAATTATTTGGACGAATGATTTATGGCCGCCGATGATCCTATGGCGATTCATGAACCAAGCAATCTGGCTGACTGTAAATTAGAAGTGTCAGAATTGACTGAGCCTTGTCTGGTGCCTCGCGGTGCTGATCAACCCCCAGCCACTGAAATCAATATTGAACGTTTGCTGGGGACACTCCAGAAGTCAGTGGACACGCTTGCAAAACGATTCGATGAACAAATTTCTGGCGACGCTACAAAAGGTCAGGCATTTGACCGTTTATATAAGGAACTTGATGAGCGGAAAGCGGGATGGCTGTTCGAGCAGCTCAAACCTTTTTTCTTAGATCTGATACTCCTGCATGATCGGGCATCCCGATTGCTGATAGAGTCAAAAGATCATGCCGGAGCACTTGGCAGTATCTCTGAGGAATTGCTGGATGTTCTACAGCGCAGGGAAATTGAGCGCACATCAGTTGATAAAAACTTTGACCCATCACAGCATCGTGCCGTCAGAGTTGTGGAAACTGACTCTGATGATGAAGACGGAATGATTATTGAGGTTGTGCGTGATGGATTCATATACCAAGGTAGAGTCGTCCGGTATGCCGATGTTGTTATTAAGAAGAAACTAGACTGAGCTTTATACATGAAATTTGTGGTATTCCAATTTGAATTTGGTAAACCCTCGGCTCTGCCGGGGACTCATTAAGGAGAACAGATATGACTTGGATTTGCCCAGGCTGCGCAAAGACCTACGCTGCAAATACTCATGATGGCATGTGTGAGAAAAATGAGTGTTACGGGAATTTTCTGGAAGATGCTGGGAGTGCTATAGCGAAACAATCTACACCCATGCAAAGAGTAAAACCAATGGAGGGGCTGTGCGTGCTTGTTTGTGACGTCAGTTTGTCAATGGAAGACACTGCCTTCCCTCCGGAACCGGCGGTCAAGAGAGCCTTGGTAACTAGTGCGATTGACCTTGCCATCCGGGAACTAGAACAAATTACAAAGGCTGAAAATGCGTATGTGGGTATCGTTACATTTGGGGAGCGGGCTACTCTGGTGAATGACCGCAACGGTACCCCGTTCATCAAATCCATACGGCAGATTATTGCAGAATTCCCCAGTCGCGGTGACCTCGGGCGTTACGTGGATGAAGTAATAGAAAATGATCTGTCCAATGTCGACAGAAGTCGAACCAACATTACCGCAGGACTTGAGCTTGCAAAAAATATTTATGATGCGGTTGTCAATTTAGAGACTCTAAGCCAATTTGGATTTAACGGGGAAATTGACATTATGTCACACGATGTTTTTTCTGGTCAGGGTGCGATTATATCGGTACCGAACATTCGAATCATGGCGTACTCGGACGGTGATCACAACGCAGAAAATGGCAGCCCGCTCAGTAACCCCTTCTCATCTCTTTCACCTTCCCCGCTCATGACCGCATTCATTGGCGACGAGAAGAAAGAGGGTAATCAGAACGGAGCAAACCAGATGAGCCAGGCCGCCACAAAGTGCCCAATTCATGGGCATTCTGGGTACTTTCTTATCAACTCAATTGATCGCCATGCCCGATTGAGAAACATCTTTAAGATGGCAAGTGGAACTAGTGGCTTTTGTCCACAATGCCTTGCAGGATCAGTTGTGGAAGGCAAGCCACGCGCTCATACGGAATAACGTCTTTTGCCGGACACAGCAAAGAACTGGTGTGAGAGGATCAGAAAACTACTGCCGAGGAAGGTATTACTATGCAAGCATCACATCGGGACAGTCCCCGTCGTTATTCCATTTCTCTCGAAGCACTTGTTACTGCAGGCCCCCGTAAACTCTCCGTTAGCGAATACGAATCCGTTGGCTATGGAGCCGATTTGTGTGAAGACGGTGCGGGCGTTTTATTGACCAGTGATGGTGCTTATTTTTGGTTGGCCGATGGAGCAAGCGATGGCCCAAAACTCATTCCGGTCTCTTCCGCAAGTGATCTCTCGGGGGAGGTTGCACACGCACCATACTTCCCCTACCCACTGCTGAGTGCTCGAATTTTGAGTCAAGATTTGGGGCGTGTTTTTTCGGATATGGTTTTGGAAGCCGAGGACTTCAACGAGGAATTCCTTGGAGAGCGATTTCGCCGCGAGGCTACTAATCGGATCATTGCGTGGTGGGAAGACCGCTTCAAGCGCTTCTTGAATTCAGCTCAAGAGTCTGGAACCCTCAGTGCGATAACAGATTCGCTCCCCACCAATGACGAAGGTAATTATTTGTTAGACTGGTCGTCTACCTTTCTCGCTGGTAGTTTGACCCGGGATCGAGATAGCAACCTACTCAGAATTAGAAACTTTGGCGACTGTAGCGGTTTGGTCGTCGAACGAAACAATAGAGTTGAGAAATGTGAACCTCGGCATGGGCAAAGAATATTTATGAGGTGCTTGATTGAAAAGGGAGCGCTGACACCTGCATCTTCATTTAAATTTTCCCTGACATTGAGTGACCAGACAGGCTCCCCTCAAAATCTCAAAGATGTTTCCTGCTTCATGTTTGGATCAGATGGCTTTGCCAAGGGCGGGCCCGCAGGACTCGTGAACCTCGTGGAGGCTATGGTAAAACGGGGTGGAGACGTGAGCCAATCATTCCGCGATCTCGCGAGGAATTATTTTGGCAAAGTATATGATGATAAAGCCTTGGTAGTTGGTCGCGTTGTTCAGGTTAGGAATGTAAATGGAAGTTGAGTTGTGTTGCGGGAATATAGAAACGTTTGATTTTATCCCTCCTGTAATATGGACCCAACAAGGAGGAGAGTTTCTGACGGCTCATGCAACAGGGCTTGCTGGTAATCTGTCCAGTGTTTTTGTCAAGCGCTATCACCGAAATACACCTGCTCCAGCAGCTGCCTTCTTGAAATCACTGATTGGTTGCCCGGTTGTAAACACGCCCGACGTATACGGTTATGCTAAAGATGCTCAGTACGAGTATTTCTTTTTTAAGCAGATTGAAGCAGGAAAAACACTCGACGATTTATTGGCAAATTCTTCTATCTCACCCCAGTATCTCCGCTCGAAAGTGTTCGTCCCGGAGTTTCTATATCAGCTCGTGGATAAGATTGGGATGTCTTTGGAGTGGCTTGGTAATCGGCAATGGGTTTATACCGATTTTTGCGCAAAAAACATATTTATCACTAAGCAAGAAGTGCTACTTATCGATCTCGATAGCGCACTTCATAACTCACTCGTATCGTATAAGAGTGCTAGGACAGACAAGTTTAGCCCGACTTATTGGGGGGTATGGGTGCACTTCCGTCTACGGGGGCCTCTGATGTCCACCCAGTTGGCGTCATTGGTGGTTGTTCTAGCGCGATGTCTCGCAATTGTGAAAAAGGGTGGTAGTAGTGATCAGGCGATTGATAAAGCGCGTAGGCTATTGAGGAGCCCGGTGTTTCGTGAGGAGCAACTTCCACTCTGGGAGTCTTTACGTATGCGGCAAAAGGCTAAGGTGCTTGAGTTTTGGAACTTGCCTAACAATTCAGCATCCGCAGCCATTTATGAAAGGTGGGTGGCATTACTTGAGGGATTTAACAGTGGAACTGTTTCGATTGCCTCGGTACGTGAGGCAGGCAATAATCTCATCCACGCCGTTTCTTCAACATCAAGCAGCGTTGGCACGCGCGTAGGTGGATCAGCCGCTCCTATTGCTATCATACCTTTGGTACCGAAGAAAAATGGCTTATCCAAGTTCATCGGCCTAGTTCTAATCGGTATCCTCATCCTCCTTTCTTTCAAATGGTTCTTTAACCCGAAGGCGAAATTATCAGAGGCGCTGGTGGTGGCTCCCCAAGGTGTCAATACAAATAAACGTCCGAATGATATCCAGGCACCATCTATTAACAGCAACAACCTATCCCGAGCCGCCGAGCCACAAGACGTATCGCACTTCACCGTTACGATAAATTCAAATCCGTCAGGGGCTACCGTTTACTTGGATCGTAATCGGGCAGGTATAACGCCTTTTAGTACGACCTTGGAAAAAGGCATTTATGGAATAAAGATTGAGAAGGAAGGGTATCGGCCAAAGATAGGGCAGATCGAAGATGGCCAGAAAGACTTTTATGTCGAGTTGTCGCCGGAGTAGGCCATGAAAAATATTGGTGGGTGGATTTCTCTTCTTTTGTTTTTTTGTCTCATCTCTTGTGCTTCGCCTCCCGCGAGGCAATCTGCGCCCCTGGTACCCCATAAATTTACTCGTTCAGAGTTGTCTTTCAAAGATGGCATGGATCACATT
>JAYTQV010000037.1:0-4194 GCA_043746515.1 Actinomycetes bacterium
AATTTCGAAATTTTGATAAGAAAGAAATTGTTGAAAAGTTAGCGAATTTAATTCTAATTGAAGTTTGCTTTGACAATCCACAAGATCCTTGCGGAGGGAATCCAATATTTCTTTATTTCGAATCCTTAACGGTTCCGAGTAGGCATCAAATCGATCCAAAAGAACTTGTGCATTCCTGATGGGAGAAATTACTTCATCAACCCATCGCAATTCATTGAGGTAGTTATCTCCCCATGTCTGGTCAAGGAGTGTTAAGCATGACTTTAAAACAGATTTCATCCTTCTGATATCAACTCGAAAATCATGAATACCCTTTACATCCTCTAAATCTGGGGATGGAGAAAGTAGTGAATAATTACGAGTAGACATAGCAGACACAGAAGTGAATATAAATTCACTGACTGTTGTGTGACTATTAAGCATACAGATAGTCTATTAACCTATCGATTGAATGGCGTAGCCCCTGAGAATGAAATACGCTTCGCAGATCCAATAATCAAGTAAATATGAAGAGGTTTCCATGTCCGGTCTAGCTGGAATCGTTTATAAACATCGCAAATTGACCGCTTTGATCTGGGTCGCCCTTCTAGTCGGAATGCTCGGTTGGAGCCAAAAAATCGGCTCTGCCTACAGCGATTCATTTACCCTTCCAAATACCCAGAGCAAAATTGCATTGGACCTAGTAACCCAACATAACCCTTCTGAAAAGGGTGCCAGCATTCAGGTTGTATTTGCTAGTAAGAATGGCGCACAAATAACGCAATCTGAGGTTGATCCCGTTGATGCCAAATTACAGACACTTGCTCATGTCACTTCAGTTCAATCCCCTTTTGCCGCAAATACATCGGCTATCAGTAAAGATGGAACCATTGCATTTTCCACTGTCTATTTAGATAGCAACGGAAATTCAGTTCCAATTCCAGCTATAAAAGCGATTATTAAGAGTGCCCAGAGTTTTGCGAGCCCAACTCTTCAAATCGAATTACTTGGCAACGCAGTACAACAAGCTAATCAAACTAAACCTGGTTCATCTGAAGGGATCGCCCTCCTAGCAGCTGGCGTCATCTTGTTTGTTACCTTTGGTAGCGTCGTTGCAACGCTCATTCCGCTTTTGGTTGCTGTTGTTGGCCTTGCAATTCTGTCCAGTGCTGTAGCACTCATGAGCCATCTCGTTTCAACTGCCTCCTTTGCACCTCTCTTGGCTGCACTTGTTGGACTAGGTGTTGGAATTGATTACGCACTCTTTATCGTGACGAGGTTTAGACAAGAGCTACATGGCGGAGCATCGGTAGAGGATTCGGTAAAGACTGCCGTTAAAACATCTGGCCGCGCCGTTCTCTTTGCAGGAATTATTGTTTGTATAGCTCTGCTTGGGCTCTTCACTATCCATGTCAGTTTCCTTTATGGTGTTGCGATCGCCGCAGCGTTGTCAGTCTTTGTGACAATGTCGGCCGCAATCACCTTACTGCCCGCACTGCTATCAATGGTGGGTCACGGTGTTGATCGCCTCTCGATCCCTGGTCGAAGTAAGACCACTCACGATATTGAGACGGGTCGCTGGGCTCGTTGGGCCGCTGGGATTCAACGGAAACCAATTCGTTATGTTGTAGCAGGTGGCCTTATCCTTATTATTTTATGTATTCCTGCATTTAGTATTCGCATGGGTTCTGCTGACTCTGGAAATGATCCCAAAGGAACCACAACTCGTGCAGCCTACGACTTACTAGCAAAAGGATTTGGTGCTGGTTATGCCGGTTCCATCCAATTAGTTGCACCAATATCATCAGCTTCAGATATTGCTGAGATGAATAAACTGTCCGCTGCTGTTGCAAGTGATGCCGATGTTGCGAGCGTTTCTCCAGCATTTCCAAGTAGTGATCAGAAAATCGCGATGATCCAGATTTACCCTAAAAGTTCGCCAGAATCTAAAGCAACCAATAATTTGATAACGAGATTGCGCAAACAAATTATTCCCTCAACAATTACAGGTACAAAGTTGACGGTATATGTAGGTGGCATTACCGCTATCTTTAGCGACTTTGCAACGGTACTTAATAGTAAATTGCCTCTCTTTATCGGCTCCGTCGTTCTCTTAAGTTTTATTCTGCTTATGTTCTTATTCCGCTCACTTCTTATTCCCCTCAAAGCCGCTGTGATGAATTTACTTTCTATCGGAGCTGCTTTTGGAATCTTGGTTGCCGTCTTTCAATGGGGATGGAACGCGGGATTCTTAAATATTAAGGGCGGACCTATCGAAGCATTCTTACCGGTCATGCTCTTTGCCATTCTCTTTGGCCTATCAATGGATTACGAGGTCTTCTTGGTCTCCAGAATTCAAGAAGAGTACTTAATCTCTGGTGATAACTCTGCAGCGGTACGGCGAGGCCTCGCCGCTACTGGCGGGGTAATCACAGCAGCAGCAACGATTATGTTCTCTGTATTCGCTGCCTTCGTCTTTGGTGGAGAGCGAGTTATTCAGGAATTCGGAATTGGTTTAGCTGCAGCAGTTGCATTCGACGCTACCGTTATTAGATCCATGTTGGTTCCAGCATTAATGCAATGGTGGGGACCTGCCAACTGGTGGCTACCGCCATTTCTTGAAAAGCGGATGCCAAAAATCAAACTCGACTAGGAGCTCAGTTAAGCTGAACCCAGCTTCCTTGTTCCTAGAATTCCAGCGCCGATCATCCCTGCAGAATCGCCCAGCGCGGCGATCTTTAGTTGCGGACGGCGCTGGAAAGTTATCTTCTTATCGAAATACTTTTCGATTGGGTCAATCAAATCAGCACCAGCTTTAGAAACTCCCCCACCAAGAATAATTACTTCGGGAGCAAGAATAGTTATGTAAGCCATAAGCGCTTTCGCGAGGGCATTTGCTGCCTCCAGCCAAACCTGTGAAGCAATCTGATCACCAGATTTTGCACGCTCTAATACTTCTGCAGAGTTACCAATCGTTTTACCACTTCGCTCTCCATAAATGCGGGTAATTGATGGACCCGTTGAAATACTTTCAAGACATCCTGTAGAACCACAAGCACATGGAAAACCACTGTCAACATCCATATGGCCAATTTCTCCTGCATAGATATCTTCATAGAGTTCACCATTAATAATTATTGCGCCCGAAATACCTGTGCCGATAGGTAAGAAAAGTGAATTGGAATAACCAACGCCACTACCAAAACGAGATTCGGCAATCCCCCCTGCTCGAACATCATGCCCAAAGCCAACAGGTAAACCAGTCATCTCGTTGATCAACTTTCCAAAAGGGATATCGCGCCATTTAATATTTTCAGAGTAAATCGCTACTCCATTATCAACATCGACAACTCCGGGTACGACCAGGCCGATCGCCTTTCCGCTCGGATGTGCTTTATGCATTTCATTCACTGCCAAAAGAATTTGATCGCGTGCATGCAAAGGACCAAACTCGCGCTCTGTTGGCCAACGCTTTTCGTCAAGTATTTCATTGCCGCGAACCAGACCAGCCTTTATCTCAGTGCCACCAGCATCAAGGGCGATGACACTTTCTTGGATCGACATAGTTAAAGAGAGAAACCTTTCATATGCACTGGATCTGCGGCGATCGCATCATCAAGTATTCCAGTAGCAGTGGCTAGAGTTGCAACTAAGGGATCTAAATAAAGCGCTTGAATTGCAAGCGCTCGATCTTGCTTGACGGCAGCAACCACATTTATCTCTTGTTGATTGGCTCTCTGCGTCAATACGGTAGCTATGCCAGCAGGTAGGGCACCCACTGCCATTCCGTGTATCCCGTTGCCCCCAACAAATGCAGGAACCTCTACGACAGCTTCTGATGGCAGATTAGAAATCTTCCCGGTATTGGGCATATTAATAGCCATTTCAAGGTGTGAGTTGCCGGTAATCAAAGCTTCGGCAATATTCACCAGCCGTTCGGCCTCTTGGTTATTTCGTCTGGCAATAGGCGCGCTTCCCTCAGCCTGTGCCCGTAATTCATCCCACAAAGTGCTTTTCTCGCCAATATATTCCTCAGTCATATCTAGACCGCCTTGTAGCCCCCAATGTAATTCGCCGCCAGCCCGTTGCGTGAGATAACTACCAAAGAATTCGGCAACATGACGGTCTCCGGGGGCGGGATAAAGGCCAAATGTTTTACATAGATCTGCCGAGACAGGGCTATGAACGCCCTCATCTCGATTCGCCAAAGTATCT
>JAYTQV010000038.1:0-47748 GCA_043746515.1 Actinomycetes bacterium
TTTGCAGCATAGAGGACCAGACTGTACTTAGAACCGGCAGCTTCTAGAAGCTCATCGATTGAAGGGTGGGTGATTCCATCAGTTAATTCAGCAGACATAAGTCCCTCTATTCGTCAATTACGCAGATAATCAGTTAGGCAGTTGGTCAGTCGCAAAGGATACCAGTTCCGCGATTAATTCTTCGACTCGCTCATTGATCAAAACTAGGTCAAATTCGCTGGCAGCTGCCATCTCCTTCTCAGCCAATGCCAATCGGGCTACCCGTCGTTGTAGAGAATCGGTCCCTCGGCCGGCTAAGCGCCGCACCAATTCATCCCAGGATGGAGGTGCGATAAAGACCAAGGTGGCCCCAGGTTCCGTAGAGCGCACCTTTCTAGCTCCGGCGATTTCAATCTCCAAAATTACATGTTTACCTAAAGTTCGCCACTCGGCAACCGGATCTCTTGGAGTTCCATAAAGATTGCCAGCAAATTCTGCCCATTCTAGGAAAGCGCCAGTTTGAACCATCTCCTGAAATTGCTCGAGCGAAAGGAAGAAATAATCAATTCCATTTCGTTCATCCGGTCGAGGTTCGCGGGTCGTGGCTGAGATACTTACCCAAAACCGCGGATCGTTGCGCAATTGTGCGGTGATGGTGCTCTTGCCAACTCCGCCAGGCCCTGAAATTACGATCAATTTGCCACGTTGCGGGTCAGCCTTTGCCACAACCAATTCCTTTGCCAAACCCTTCATTTGTAAGTGGCCAAGACCACCAATTCGCCTGGTGGAGGAAATGTTACGCCTCTCCATGATCAGCGCAGCACGCACCTTGCCTACTCCAGGAAGTGCAGAAAGTAGATCGATCACTCTCATCCGACGAATTGATTCGCGAGGGTCATTAATAGCCTCAAAGATAGTGATCTCGCCGATGCTGATTAAACGTTTCACCTCGGCCCGATCTTGTCTAGCTGCTTTCGCCTGCGCTAAAGCTTGCGTGCGTTCCTCTAAGGATAAGAGCGGTGGGGGTGGATTACTCATAAATGTAAAGATTCCAGAATTTCCGCAGCACGTTCACTCATGGCTTGGGCAGATTTTTCAAAATAAGAGGTGATAGGTCGACCAATTACCACATAGTTTGCTCCAGCCTCTATCGCTTCAGCGGGTGACAATGTCCGATTCTGATCTCCTTGAGGGGAGCCAAATGGTCGCACCCCAGGGGTGATAATTTCGATTGAATCTCCAACAACCGAACGGATTGCCTGTACCTCCATAGGCGAACAGACGATTGCCCTAGCCCCGGCATTAACCGCTACCGTGGCAAAAGAACAAGCCAGGTTAAGAGGGTTCTCTTTAATTCCTAGTTCTAACAGCGCATCATCATCGAGTGAGGTAAGAACTGTAACCGCTGTGATTGAGATGTGTGGTGCTTGCTCAACAGCAGATTTAATCATCTTCGACCCTCCAGATGCATGAACTGTCAGAAATTTAGGGTCCAAGTGGGCCACCGAGATGACTGCCCCAGCAACTGTATTGGGTATATCGTGAAGTTTGAGATCAAGAAAGAGTTCAAAATCTCGAGCATCACGCAAGGTTTGCAAACCTACCGCCCCAAATTTTAGGTAAAACTCCAGACCGACTTTGAAAATGTTAACGCTATCCGTAGTCGCATTGATCCATTGCGACGCTATATCCAAATCATTGGTATCTAAAGCCAAAATAATGGGAGAAACTGTCTTTCTCATTGTGCTCATTGTGCCCCCGTTCGATGCGCATAACTGACTACATCAGAAAATTCCGAGAAGCCACGTAGGTTACATAGCTCTTCCAATTCATTCTTGATCGAGATGACTGCGCTCGGATTCCCGAAAGTGGCAGTGCCTATAGAAACTGCGTTAGCGCCTGCTAATACCAATTCGAATGCATCTCGACCAGATGCAACTCCTCCCATTCCTACAATGGGAAGATCCGGGAAGGCGGCCCGAACTTGATAAATCGCACGTACCGCCACGGGTCTAATTGCTGGTCCCGATAATCCACCAGTGCGTTGCGATAATTTTGGTGTCATGGAGGTGGTGTCGATAACCATCCCCAATAGAGTGTTAATGAGTGCGACTCCATCGGCACCAGCATCTACTACGCTTTTTGTGATTTCAGTAATATCAGTGACATCAGGCGAAAGTTTTGCAATGATCGGTAGCTCCCCACCAATATTTCGACTGACAGCCGAGATCGCTTCACCAGCAGTTACTGGGTTACAGGCAAAAACTTGGCCGCGATTTTCTACATTTGGACAAGAAATATTGACCTCGAGAGCAGAAATCCCCGAAACATTGCGCATCTTGCGCGCAAGCAGCGCATAATCTTCAATACTCTCCCCCGCAATACTGACAACAATTCTCACTCCCTGTTCGCGCAGCCAAGGGATATCGTTTTCAAGAAATAATTCAATCCCAGGTCCCTGCAACCCAATTGAGTTGAGCATTCCACTTGGAGTCTCTGCCATTCGTGGGGTAGCTCGTCCGCTTCTAGGTTTAACCATAATAGATTTCGTGACAATTGCACCTAATTCTGACAAGGCGAAAAATTGGGACAACTCTTTTCCAGAGCCAGCGCACCCGGAGGCAGTGAAGATTGGATTTTGGAAAAAAGCCCCAGCAAGAGAAGTGCTGAAGTTCAAAGTCATCTTCCCCAAACTCCTTCCGGAATTTCACGAGACCGACTCCAATGCACTTTGTTGCCATCCATCACTGGACCCTCGACGCAGGTTCGGGTCATTCTGATAACTCCATTTTCATCTTCAACAGGAAGAACGCAGGTCATACAAACGCCAATTCCGCAGGCCATTGATTCTTCGACAGAGCACTGGTGAACTATTTCGAACTCCTTTGAAATCATGGTAATAGCTTCTAACATTGCCATAGGCCCACACGAGTAGATCACATCAATCTCATGCTCCCTGATTAAATCGGGTATTACATCGCTCACGCGCCCTGTGGTGCCAGCGCTCCCATCCTCAGTAGTAATAGTGAGTGAGTTAACTGAGCGCTTGCCCTCCAAAGGTGCGTAGATCTTGCCCGCAACGCTGGCGCCTAAAACCATATCGACCCTGCATTCTCGCGCTTTAAGCGCTTCAGCGAGTGCAAAGAGCGGTGCGGAACCGTACCCACCTCCTACCAAAAGGGTGTTTACGGATAGCGTTGGAATTCCAAAGGCAGTTCCAAGAGGCGCTACCAGATCAATTTTCGCTCCAACATTTTGATTCGCTAACCAGATGCTCCCTGTTCCATGTGGGGCAACTACGAGCTCTAATTGCCCCATCCCATCTGATCTCATCGATGCTCGATAAATAGCAAAAGCTCTGCGCAGAATCAAAGACGAAACACTTCCACCTACTGCGATCGCGACAAAATTTCCAGGTTTACACGAGGCAGCAAGTTCATCAACAGCGAAAACTATATGGTTGTAAGCCCCAACGCGCTTATTTGAGATTATTTCAGCCGTGATCTGTGATGCTTTAGCGTTAATCATCTACCCACCAATTTCTGCCACCGTTGTAAAGAACGCACTCCTGGTTCATTGGTTCTTGATTCAATTATTCCCGCAACAGCTGCTTTGAACCCCGCGATAGTTGTGATGATCGGCACTCCTCTTTGCACAGCAGCAGTTCGGATCAACCATCCATCCTGACGGGTTCCGCGGCCCAGTGGAGTGTTAATAACTAAATCCACGTCACCGGAGTTGATGATGTCAAGTGCCGATAACCCAACCCCTGGTTCCGAATACTTTCTTACGATAGTTGAAGTAACGCCATGTTTGGAGAGAAGTTCATGAGTACCAACAGTTGTGAATACTGTAAAACCCAGTTGAGATAGTTGTCTGGCTGGCTCAACGCTCGCATCTTTATCCCGCGCCGAGAGTGAGAGAAACACATTTCCCCCTTTTGGCAGGGCACCAAAGGAAGCGGTTTGACTTTTGGCATACGCTTCTCCAAAGCTTTCGGCAATACCCATAACTTCACCAGTTGAACGCATCTCAGGTCCTAAAACTGAATCCACTCCACTGCCATCAACACGTCTAAAGCGATTCCACGGCAAAACAGCTTCTTTGACACAAACTCCAAACGCTACTCCGTCACCGACAGGTGGCAGCACCCCATTCAGACGTAATTGAGCTATTGACTTTCCAATCGCAATGAGAGAGGCCGCCTTTGCCAGTGGAATACCTGTAGCTTTGGAGACAAATGGAACTGTCCGTGACGCCCGTGGGTTCGCTTCTAGTACATATAAAAGCTCATCAGAACGAGAAATCGCAAATTGAATATTGATCAAACCTCGAACATCCACTCCTCGAGCGATCTTTTCCGTTGCCATTTTTATTTCTAAAAGTTGCGTTTCGCTCAGCGAGATACTTGGGATTACGCAGGCTGAATCACCAGAGTGAATTCCTGCCTCCTCAATGTGCTCCATAATTCCGGCCATATAGAGTTCTTTGCCATCAAAGATGGCATCTACATCAATTTCGATCGCATCATCGAGAAAACGATCAATGAGAACTGGTTGATTTGGAGTTATCTCGGTAGCTTTTTCGATGAAACCCTGTAGAGATTCATCGTCGTAAACAATCTCCATGCCTCGTCCACCCAGGACGAAGGAGGGGCGAACCAGAACTGGATAGGAAATCTCTGCCGCAACATCCACGGCTTCGACATACGAACGAGCGAGTCCATATTTTGGAGCATTGAGAGAATTCTCCAGAAGTATCCTGCCGAATTCACCGCGATCCTCTGCCATATCAATCGCATGCGGGCTCGTTCCCAATATGGTAACGCCAGCATCAAGTAAACCGCGTGCAAGTCCAAGCGGTGTTTGACCTCCGAGTTGGGCGATAACACCTAACACTGGTCCGGCCGCAGTCTCAGCGGAGATTACTTCAAGAACATCTTCAAGAGTAAGCGGTTCAAAGTAAAGTCGATCGGAAGTGTCATAGTCTGTTGAAACCGTTTCGGGATTACAATTAATCATTACTGTTTCAAAGCCAGCCTCACGCAGGGCAAATGCTGCATGAACACATGAATAATCAAACTCTAACCCTTGACCAATTCGATTTGGTCCACTTCCCAAAATGATGACGGCAGGTTTTGTCCTAGAGACCACTTCATTTTCTAGATCATAGGTTGAGTAATAGTAAGGAGTACTTGAATCGAATTCCGCGGCACATGTATCGACCATTTTAAACACGGGATGAATATGACTTTGATGGCGATCTGCTCTGATGAGTGATTCAGTGGTGTTACGCAACTCTGCAATTTGTGCATCTGAAAAGCCATTACTCTTGGCAGTCCGTAAAAGGTGCTGATCCAACGAAGGAGCCATCGCAATTTCATTAGCAAGATTATTTATGATAACTATTTGAGCAAGGAACCAAGGATCAATCTTCGAGATATTATGTACTTTCTCGATACTTGCTCCTAGCCAGAGCGCACGCTGGACCTGTTGCAAGCGCCACTCAGTTGGGGTACCAATTTTGGTGAGAAGTTCCACCGAATCTTCCCCCCCTTTGCGCCAAGAGAAGGTACTCCCTTTCTTCTCAAGAGAACGCAGGGCCTTTTGAAGCGCTTCAGTAAATGAACGACCCATGGCCATCGCCTCACCTACCGATTTCATAGTCGTTGTAAGGCGTGGATCAGCTTCAGGGAATTTTTCAAATGCGAATCGTGGAACCTTAACCACTACGTAATCCAACGTGGGCTCAAAAGAAGCCGGAGTACTCTTTGTAATATCATTTTCAATCTCATCTAAGGTATATCCAATTGCCAATTTAGTTGCAATTTTTGCGATGGGAAATCCAGTGGCTTTGGATGCTAGTGCGGAAGAGCGCGAAACCCTCGGGTTCATCTCGATCACGATAATGCGACCGTCGGTTGGGTTTATGGCGAACTGAATATTGCACCCGCCGGTCTCGACACCAACAGCGCGAATGATATCGATGGAGAGATCCCGTAATTTTTGATATTCGACATCGGTAAGAGTAAGAGCTGGCGCTACCGTTATTGAATCTCCGGTATGGACCCCCATTGGGTCTACATTCTCAATACTGCATACGATAACCACGTTGTCACGATGATCCCTCATGACTTCCAGCTCAAACTCTTTCCAGCCCAGAATTGACTCTTCAAGTAAAACTTCATGTGTCGGACTGTGACGCAGCCCAGCTCCCGCAATAAGTTCCAACTCACTCTGAGAAAATGCTATTCCTGATCCAAGACCACCCATTGTGAAAGAGGGTCGCACCACAACTGGATAATTAAGTTCAAGGGTAGCTTGCACACATTCGGACATGGAATGACATATGCGGGATTTTGCCGATTCTCCCCCAACCTTTGCAACAATAGTTTTGAAAATCTCTCTATCTTCGCCTCTCTTTATTGCCTCAACGTTTGCTCCAATTAATTTAATTCCGAATTTATCAAATGAACCACGTTTGTGAAGCGCCATCGCCGCATTGAGCGCAGTTTGCCCGCCGAGTGTCGCTAGAACAGCACTAGGTTTTTCAATTTCCATGATCTTCTCAATGAACTCTGGGGTAATGGGTTCAATATATGTGGCATCAGCAAATTCCGGATCCGTCATGATGGTTGCTGGATTTGAGTTGATAAGAATTACACGAATGCCTTCAGATTGAAGTACCCGACAAGCCTGAACACCTGAATAATCAAATTCGCAAGCCTGTCCGATAACAATCGGTCCTGAACCTATGACCAAAACGCTTTCGATACTGGTGTCTCTAGGCACGAGTACTCCATTTCTGAGTTGATTGGTTCACATGTGACTTCGTAGCCTTGGACTTGGACATCAAGTCAGCAAAATGGTCAAAGAGATATCGGGCATCGTGTGGTCCTGCCGCAGACTCTGGATGATACTGAACACTAAAAGCTGGACGCTCCAGCAATTCCAACCCCTCAACAACTCCATCGTTGAGAGAGATATGACTGACAAACCCCGCTCCAAAAACAGTACCGAAATTTCGATCCAATGGAGCTTCTACCGCAAAGCCATGATTATGCGCGGTAATTTCAACCTTTCCACTCTTCAAATTCTTGACAGGTTGATTAATCCCGCGGTGTCCGAAAGGTAACTTGTACGTATCAAAACCTAATGCACGACCAAAAATTTGGTGACCAAAACAGATGCCAAACACTGGAATCTCTTCGATCAAAAATGCTCGTACTAACTCCACTACATCACTCATTGTCGCTGGGTCTCCAGGACCGTTGGAGATAAAAAGACCATCTGGATTAGTGCTCATGATCTCTTGCGTGCTCGTCCCCAATGGATAGACGCTCACCTCCATACCGCGCTCAGACATTGAGCGAGGAGTTGCACTCTTAATTCCTAGATCTAAAGCTGCTACTTGGAATTTCACCTTCATTCCGGCGACAGGAGGAACTATATATTTCTCCTTGGTTGTGACATCACTTGCAAGGTACGCACCTGCCATTGAACTTGTTGCACGAACCCGAATTACCATCTCATCACGCGCAAGGTCCAACCCTGAAAAGATACCAACCCGCATCGCCCCTCGATCACGTAAGTGTCGAGTGATCGCTCGCGTATCGACTCCTTGTATTCCTACTATGCCTGCGCTCAAAAGAGCTTCCTCCAAGGAATATTCGGATCGCCAATTACTTGTTACAGGAGAGGGATTTCGAACTACGAAACCTGAGACCCAAATCTTTGTAGATTCCATGTCAGCTAAATTCATTCCGGTGTTTCCAATATGAGGTGCAGTCATAATGACAATCTGTTTAAAGTAGGAAGGGTCGGTGAGAGTCTCTTGATAGCCGGTCATGCCAGTAGAGAAGACCGCCTCTCCATATGTTTCACCCTTTGCCGCCCAACTGGTTCCCTCGAAGATAGCTCCATCATCTAAAACCAAATAAGCATTACTCATATTTCTTCCCCGTTAACTCGCCGTCTTGCACAACGTGAACTCCTTTGAAAAATGTATGGATGACACTTGCAGGGAGGTTCATTGTGTCGAATGGGGTATTCGAACTTCGAGATGCTCCTTGGAATTTATCTATCTTTCGGCGATTGACCGGATCTATGACAATAAAATTAGCGGAACTTCCCACAGCAAGTGAGCCGTGTTCTGTATACCCACCGATCCGAGCCGGAGTTGACGACATCCTTGCGACCAATGTCGACCAATCCATTAGGCCAGTTTCTATCATTGCGGCAACGACAACTGAAAGAGAAGTTTCTAACCCGATCATTCCAAATGCAGCAGCGCTCCACTCACAATCCTTATCCTCTGCTGGGTGCGGAGCGTGGTCTGTAGCAACGATATCAATCGTTCCATCCGCCAATCCCCCGCGTAGCGCATCTACATCAGATTGAGTGCGCAGGGGTGGATTAACTTTATATATGGGATCGTAGCCAGTTACTAAATCATCAGTTAAATAAAGGTGATGAGGCGTAACTTCGGCTGTAACTTCCATACCTTGACTTTTAGCCCAGCGCACTAACTCCACTCCCCCTCGGGTGGTCAGATGACATATATGTAGGCGGCTTTGAACATAGTGCGCCATCAATATATCGCGGGCGATAATCGATTCTTCTGCAACAGCGGGCCATCCTTTAAGACCCAAATTGCTCGAAACAATTCCCTCATTCATCTGTGCATCCACAGTGAGCAATGGGTCCTCCGCATGTTGGGCAATCACTCCCCCAAAACTCTTTACATACTCAAGGGCTCGGCGCATGAGAAGGGGATCACTCACACATTTTCCATCATCACTGAAAATTCTCACCTTCACCGCTGATTGAGCCATTGCTGACAGCTCTGCTAGCTTCTCTCCCTGCAATCCCACGGTGATAGCACCGATGGGAAAAACATCGCAAAGCCCAGCCGCGCGTCCAAGCCGCGCCACTTGCTCTACAACACCTGCTGTATCAGCTACTGGCGATGTATTTGCCATGGCGCTGACGGCGGTATAGCCACCCTTTGCTGCGGCTTGACTTCCAGACAAGATAGTTTCAGAACTCTCCTTTCCAGGTTCACGTAGATGTGTGTGCAGATCTACCAAACCCGGAAGAATCAAAAGATCGTTTCCTTCTATAACTAATAAATCCGAGGATATATCTGATCCAATTCTTGCAATGCGATGATCTATGACTTCAACATCAATTCGATCTCCAGCGCTGGTAATCACGTTCTTTAACAGGAAATCATCGTGGCTCATACCAGCACTCCTTCCTTTGGAATGGAAGTTCCACCCATGAGCAGGTAGAGAACAGCCATTCGAACCAGTACACCATTGGCAACTTGTTCACGAATGACAGACCTTCTACTGTCTGCGCTCATCGCAGAAATCTCTAGGCCTCTGTTCATTGGCCCTGGATGAAGAATAATTGCATCATCTTTGAGCAGGGCAAGTCGTTTTCCACCCAATCCATAATCTCGTGCATACTCTCGTTCGGAAGGGAAAAAGGCATCATTCATTCTCTCGCTTTGAACTCTTAACATCATGATGGCATCAAGTGAGGAAATTTGGTCATCCAGATCATAAGAAATTCCCACTGGCCAACTCTCAATCCCAATCGGCAACAAAGTAGGCGGAGCGATTACAACTACATCTGCACCTAAAGAAGTCAGAAGGTGGACATTGCTCCGAGCCACTCTGGAGTGCAAGATATCTCCGACAATTCCAATTTTGAGTCCAGAAAAATCACTCTCGTGTTCTGGAAAATGCTCTCGAATAGTAAAAGAATCCAGAAGAGCTTGGGTGGGATGTTCGTGCATTCCATCTCCCGCATTAACTATATGCGACTGTATCCACCCAGATTCAGCTAGGCGTTTGGCAGCGCCTGAACTTCCATGCCGGAGTATCACAAGCTCAGCGCCCATGGCCTCTAAAGTCTGCGCCGTATCTTTAAGTGATTCACCTTTACTCACACTCGATCCTTTGGTCGAAAAGTTGATGACATCTGCAGACAACCGCTTAGCAGCCGCTTCAAAACTTAGTCGGGTTCGGGTCGAATCTTCGAAAAAAAGATTTACAACTGTCCTTCCGCGCAAAGTAGGCAATTTTTTCATAGCGCCATCAGTAATCCGAGATAGTTCCCGAGCGGTATCGAGAATTTCCAACGTCTGCACTGTTGTGAGGTCTAGGACAGATAGGAGATGTGTCATCTTCATGAGGCACCGACCTCCACTTGATCAATTCCATCAATCTCGAGCAGTTGAACACGCACAATCTCTCGAGCGTTCGTTGGAATATTCTTGCCAACATAGTCTGCTCGAATTGGCAGTTCTCGGTGACCGCGATCGATCAAAACGGCTAACTGCACACTTTTCGGACGCCCTAGGACCCCGATAGCATCGAGAGCGGCGCGAATTGTGCGACCTGAGTAGAGAACATCATCAATTAAAATCAAATCCCTTCCCTCTAACCCACTCGAAGGAATTTGGGTAGGCACCAAAGGACGCGGTGGACGAAGTCGCAAATCATCTCTGTACATTGTTATATCCAGAACGCCGACTGGAACGGGTGATTCGATAGTTGCGAGAAAGTGACCTATCCGCTGGGCCAAGGTAACCCCTCGAGTAGGAATACCTAACAGGACCACAGAATCCAGCCCCTGGTTACGCTCAACAATTTCATGAGCAATACGTTTGAGGGATCTATCAATCTCACTTTGTGCCAGAACAACGCACATTTAATACTCCTTCGCCGCCTCACAGGACGTCAGTTAAAGGAAGTGGAACCCGATGAAAGGAAGGATACCAGCCGCGAGAAGGAATTAAGTCAGGGAAATAACCGATTTAAGAAGTATGACTCTTCCCAGAATTCCATTGATATAACCCGCCGAATCTTTAGTTGAAAGATCTTGGGCAAGCTCGACCGATTCTGAGATAGCAACGTTATCGTGCACTTCAACGCTCCAGAGGATTTCAAAGAGTGCAATTCGCAGCAAATTCCTATCGATTATCGGCATTCTGTCCATATCCCAGCCTTCAGCATAGGTATGAATCAACTCATCGATCTTGCTCTGATTCGTACAAACTCCTGAAACCAGAATTTGGACGTAATCGCCTTGAGAGAGTTCTTCAACTGCCCGATTTTTAAGAAGTTCAGCAGCAGGTACTCCCCTCACATCTGCTTCAAAGAGCAGATCAAGGGCACGCTTGCGAGCTTTACGTCTAGCGCTCATCGTTGTTCTTATCCTTAATTTTCGGTAAATTAAGAATTGGCTCTGCCTAAATAGGCACCGGTTCGAGTATCAACCAATACTTTCTCATCCTGCTTAATAAACAGGGGAACTTGAATTTGAATACCAGTCTCCACGGTGGCAGGTTTTGTGCCTCCTGACGAACGATCTCCCTGTAAACCAGGTTCGGTGTAGGTAATAAGCAATTCAACGGAAGCTGGGATTTCTATGTAGAGTGGATTCCCCTCATGCACGGCAACTACCGCTTCAATATTTTCCAACATATAGTCTGCAGCATCTCCAACCACCTCGGGACTGATGGAAATTTGGTCGTAATTTTGGGAATCCATGAAGATAAACCCATCTCCATCACGGTATAGAAATTGCATGTCACGCTTCTCTAATTGTGCAATTTCAATTTTGATCCCGGCATTAAAGGTCCGTTCGACCACTTTTCCGCCTGGAACCAATTTCAATTTAGTACGGACGAATGCAGGACCTTTTCCAGGTTTTACATGCTGAAATTCAACGACAGTCCATAATTTGCTCTCAATTTCAAGGGTCATGCCGTTCTTAAGGTCATTTGTAGTAGCCATTAGGGCAGAATACCTGAAGGTTAGATCAACTCTTTCATCGCAATTAACGCTAAGCGATAAGAATCAGGACCAAATCCCCCAATAGTTCCGTGCGCAACCCCAGAAATCACCGAAGTATGGCGAAATTCTTCACGAGATAGAGGATTACTGAGGTGAACTTCTATGAGAGGGGCGGTGAGCATGGCGGCGGCATCGCGAATTGCGTAGGAATAATGAGTAAAGGCGGCAGGATTAAAAATAACCGGAGTCCGCGCTTGCGCCGCTTCGTGTAACCAGGAAATGAGTTCCGCCTCCGAATTACTTTGTCGAACTACAACACGAAGCCCTAACTCATTCCCACTTGAGGTAATGAATTCTGAAAGTTGCTCAAAATTCAGATCTCCGTATATCGAGGCGTCACGCAGGTCAAGACGATCTAAATTAGGACCGTTGAGGCAGAGAATGATGTTGGGTTGCTCACTTTCTCCGCTCATTCCACAATTCTCTCATAAATTTGCTTCAATAAAGGTGCGTCCGCGTTCTCAATCCACCCAGGCTCACCAACGCTCACCAGTCCTACAGATCGAATGTGACCATCACGACTCTTTTTATCACTCATCATCAAGGAGTGAATCTCCGACCACACGTAATCATTGATCTTTACCGCTATTGGCAGATGGAATTTCTGCAACAACAACTTTAAATGCGCGCTACCCGCTGAGGTAAATCCTAAAACAGACTCACTCAAAAGAGCTTCAAAATAGAGGCCGATCGAAACCGCCTCCCCGTGTCTGAGGGAGTAATGCGAAAGCTTCTCAATTGCATGTCCGAAAGTGTGTCCAAAATTTAGAATTTCACGCAATTTACTCTCTTTAAAATCCTGAGAGACGACATCTGCTTTTACCTTTACACTCAAAGTGACAAGCGCCTCGGCAATTTCTCGTGCAGCTTGAATTCCCGAACAGCTATCGAGTAAATTCAAAATCTCTCCATCAGAGATGAAACCGGTTTTAATAACCTCAGCCAAGCCAGCAGAAAAGTCACGATCTGATAGAGAATCCAACCAAGAAATATCTGCATAGACGGCACGCGGAGAATAAAAAGAGCCAATCATGTTTTTACCATGATTGGAATTAATTCCCGTCTTTCCACCAACTGAAGCATCGACCATTCCTGCAAGAGTCGTCGGCATGGCATACCAACTAATTCCTCGCAACCAAGTAGCAGCCACAAATCCACCAAGATCGGTAGTCGCCCCGCCTCCTATGGCCACAATTGCACTTTCTCTCCCAAACTCCTTTGCCCCCAGCAATCCCCAAATAGATTCGACGACGGCTATATCTTTCTGTGCTTCGCCATCCGATGAGACGTAGAGGATTCTGGATTCGTTGTCGCAGAAAAATTCAAGTGCTGCGGCGTCCGCAATAAACTTTGGCGCGATGATCAAAACCTTGGCATGGCGCTCAAATATCTCAGCGATGCACTCTCTCCAATCGCAGCCCACCGTTACCTCATAGTGAATATCTGAATTTACAGAGATTTTATCCATGAGAGAGCCCCATCAATCCAACTAATTCCCTCGCAACTTCATGTGCTTTCTTGTTATCAGTACTAACCGCAATGGTGGCAAGTCTCTCGTAAATTGCTTGCCTCTGCGCGAAGAGACGCAACCACTCATTTTCCGGATCCGCATTGAGAAGTGGCCTATCTGTCCGATTGCTAATACGGGAAACGACATTTCCAATTCCAATGCGAAGATAAATTACTGCCGCAGTACTTGCAAGAATCTCATCTTGTATCAAAGGATCAAGAACTGCTCCCCCTCCTAGTGCAACAACTCCTTTATTCGAGCGCAGCGCTTTAAGGACTACCCCTCGTTCGATCGCACGGAATCCGGCCTCACCCTTCTGCGCGAAAATTTCAGTTACGCTCCGCTCTTCTTCTGCGACGATAGTGGCATCTGTATCTTCAAAGCTAGTTGATAGCTCGCGAGAAAGAGCCTTGCCTACAGTGCTCTTACCTGCTCCTGGTGCACCAATAAGAATAGCTCGTAACACTTATTTAATTTCGAGTGCCTGTATATAGTTCAGAAAATTACGGCGAGTTTCAGCAACGCTATCGCCACCAAATTTCTCAATAACTGCATCAGCTAGGACTAGCGCGACCATTGCTTCAGCAACAATCCCTGCAGCGGGAACTGCGCAGACATCAGAACGTTGATTAATGGCCTTTGCCGCTTCACCGGTTATGACATCAATTGTATCTAACGCCCTGGGGACGGTAGATATTGGTTTCATTGCAGCGCGCACCCGCAGGATTTCACCATTAGACATTCCTCCTTCGGTTCCGCCGGCTCGATCAGTTCGCCTCACGATTTTTCCGTTTACATCTCTCTCGATCTCATCATGTGCTTTGGAGCCCCAGCGTTTAGCAGTTGTAAAGCCATCACCCAACTCCACACCCTTTATTGCTTGAATCCCCATGAGCGCCCCTGCGAGTCTTGAATCTAAGCGGCGATCCCAATGCGCATGGGACCCAAGTCCAGGTGGGAGGTCATAAGCCAAAACTTCAATAACACCTCCTAGCGTGTCTCCCGCTGCATGCGCAGCGTCAATCTCCTTGACCATCGCTTCACTTGCAGCAGGGTCAAAGGAGCGAACTGGATCGGAATCAATTGCGTCGCGGTCGGAATATGCGGGTAGTGGGAAATCCTCAACACTCCCGACGGTTCCAATGGAGAGTACGTGACTCAATAGCCGAATACCAACACTCTGCTCCAAAAAAGCCCTGGCAACAGCGCCGAGAGCAACACGAGCTGCAGTTTCACGCGCACTGGCACGTTCCAAAATGGGACGCGCATCGGAGAACGAATACTTCTGCATTCCCACAAGGTCGGCGTGGCCAGGACGTGGACGGGTCAGAGGCGCGTTTCTAGCTAGAAGCGATAATTCTTCATCCGAAACATGATCTGCCGACATCACCTTCTCCCATTTTGGCCACTCCGAATTTCCAACCTGTATTGCAACTGGGCCACCTTGGGTCTTACCGTGACGCACACCCCCTAAAATACTTACTACATCAGCTTCAAAATTCTGACGAGCTCCTCGGCCGTAACCCAAACGACGGCGTGAGAGATCAGCATCGATCATCGCCCGTGTAATTTCTACATGTGCCGGTAACCCTTCAAGTATTGCGGATAGGGCGGGACCATGAGATTCTCCTGCAGTAAGCCACCTCAACATGGCCCTATTCTGTCAGAAACTCCCCCGGTCGGGCTCAGGTAGCACATTCAGGTAACCAGAGCGATGAAAAATCCAAGAAAGAGAGGGGGCGCAAAGGGGATCCGCTGCTTTCTCACCGTCAATGCCCAAACCCATGCAATACAACAGGCATAAATCAAGGATCTCAAGACAGATTCTAAATGGCCGGTCAGAAGAGTTAAGAGTGAAAATAATTTGATATCTCCCATTCCGATTGCACCGCGCAGCGTGAGGTTTATCGCAAAGCCGAAGATAAGGACGGCCAACGCCAACAGATGAGAATGAATGAGGTGCACTCGTTCCAAATATTTGAAGTGGAACTCAATCACTACTGATAATAAGAGGAGGGATAAGTTGGGAATGCGGTGTTCTCTCATATCGATCGCACAAATCCACAAGGCTAGTATGAGAAAGGCTAAGCCACTGATAATCCCGCCCCAATGCATCCCCAGAAGATACGAGTTTTACGGAATACGAGGTGCACTTATCCACATGCTCACTTCAAGTGACTACGTCCAGTAACTAAGAGATCTCCTCGCATAGCATCAAAAGCGAAATCTTTCCCGGAAAAGAGTGCAATCTGATCCAAAGCCTGCTCCACCAAAAGATCGATTCCATCAAATACCTGCGCACCTAATACTCGAGCTTTGTCCAACAACGGTGTTGGAGAGGGATCATAGAGAACTTCAAAAAAGGTAGGAATGCGAAAATCAATATCTGCCGCAATCCCATCACTTGCTCCGCTTGGAACCGTTGATATCACGAGATCATAACCCTGAAGTGAGTGGTCCATTCCGTAGAAATTAAGGTGCGATTTCAAAGAAATATCTGATAGTAGACCTGCTCGCAGAGGTGATCGCAAGAGAAAGTCGATTTGCCTAGCTTTGCCATCGAGGGCAGCCAAAACTGCTCTCGCAGTTCCGCCACCTCCAATGATGGCCACCCTCGCTTTTTCCACAGGATCTAGTAACCGATCAAAAGCAGTGAGATCCGTGGAAATTGCCCTAAACCCATCTCCCTCTTTGACGAGAGTATTTGCCGATCTCATTCGCAATGCGATGGGATCAATATCAAAATCAACTTCTGAAGTGAGTTCGAAAATTGTCTCCTTAAGAGGCATGGTCAAGGAGAATCCTCTCCAATCCTCGCGTAGAGCCTTCCTAAAAAAGTTTAGCGCTTGCGAGGGAATCAATTCAATGGCCTCATAGCGAGCCGGAACGCCTAAAATTTCATACGCTCTTTGATGTAAAACGGGTGAGAGACTATGAGTAATTGGAGAACCAAGTACGGCAGCCTTGATCACTTGAACGCGCCTGCGCTCACATTGTGATTATAAAGTGATACCCACTGTTCGAATGTCTGGAAGCTATTAGTGAATCGGGTGTCATGTGGACTGACGGTTATGAAATATAACCAATTTCCCGTGGCTGGATTTAAGGAGCCATAAATCGCTTGTAATGAAGGGTTGGAGATTGGTGTTGGTGGCAATCCAATGTGAAGGTAGGTGTTGTATGGCGAATCAATTTTTGTAGATTTGATGCTAAGGCCTAGCTGTCCCCGCAAGTTTTGGGCATATTGAACAGTTGAATTTAATTGCAAAGGCATCCCTATATGCAATCTGTTATAAATCACGCGAGCTACTTTGGGGTAATCGGCAGTATCGGCTTCAACCTGGACCATCGAAGCAACAGTTAAAACTTGATAGGGAGAGTACGGACCATAAGCACCATCTAATTTGGTAGCGGCTCTTTGTTGCGAAAAGTTAGATAGCATATTTAGTAGCGCATCATGAGTCGTGGTTCCTGGTTGAAAAGAGTATTGATCAGGCGCCAATTGCCCTTCAAGAGAATTCAATGGATTTGCATATACAGGTGCAATAGTTGCTAGTGAATCTTTCTGCGTCAGTGATTTGACCAACCGCAACTCTTTGATGATGTCAGATTCAGTAGAACCAGGGAGTACGTAGACTGAATCGATGATTCTCTTTTGATCCAAAAGTTGCTTAATAGCCACATCGCTAGGAATCACAGTTTGTATCATGTGAATGCCAGGAGCAATTCCAACGATGTTGCCTATAATCATTTTGTGGATCAGCGTTGATGCCTTTCTCACGACATGTTGCGTAGCTAGATCCATTGCAATAGATGTACCGGTCTCACCCTTTTTCACAACAATTCTTACATCCGGCCCCGCCACCCCCGGAGGATAGTCAGCGTTTGCATGAGAGGAGAAAATTCTTTGAGCGATCAAGGTGGAGACCAAGATGAGCAAAATAATGAAGAGAGAAATCAAATTTCTCTGCTTTGGCTTCCTAATCAAGGTGACCTGCTATCCGCTCGCGTTCTAGAGCGCTTTCAAGAATCATCGCGGCTGCCATAGCATCAATGAGTTCTTTGCTCGTCTTAGAGTTCTGTCCTGATCTTTGCAGATTTTTGGATGCGTTGACGGTTGACATGCGTTCATCTATGAAATGAACTGGGATCTCAAATAATTGGACTAGATGCTGACCAAATGCGTGTGCCGCTATCAAGGAAGGGTTTGAACCTCCCGATAAATGCCTAGGCTCACCCACGACCATATAGATAGGCTCATACTCTTCAACCATCAGTTTCAATTTTTGATCAAGTGATTGGTCTTGCGCCACTAAGTTGCCAACAGGTGTCGCTATTAGTCCCGAAAGATCACTCACGGCCACCCCAATGCGAACCTGACCATAATCAAAAGCAAGACGTCGGCCGGATCTCATCAGCTATTTAACGCCTAACGTTGCCTTCATCTCCTCAACGGCCGAGATGATCTTTGAGACATCACTTCCTCCTCCTTGAGCAAAGTCATCCTTTCCGCCGCCCCCGCCGCCAAGAATCGCAGAACCGATCTTCACCAATGCTCCAGCCTTGATCCCACTTGCAACCGCTTGAGAACCAACCGCAACAACCAAAACAACTCGGTGACCGTTTATCGAAAGGAGGGCAACGGCTGAGTTTGCGTGGCGATTGCGTAGATCCAGAGCCATAGTGCGCAAATCATCTCCTGAAATATCGTTATCAACTTGTGCCATTAACGAGTTAATTGAGCCAATCAATTCAAAATTCTTAGATAGCGAATTTACCGAAGCCAGAGCTTTTTTGGATTTAATATCTGCCAATTCCCTCTCAATAACTTTAAGTCTGTTGAGAAGATCTGAAATTCTCTCTGGAAGCTCCTCGACGCGCGCTCCTTTAACTATTTCAGTTAAAGAATTTAACAGAATATGCTCACGCGCCAAGTAGGAAAAGGCATCAGCTCCTACCAGCGCTTCAACTCTACGAACACCTGCTCCAATTGATGACTCACTTAGTAATTTAACGATACCCAATTCTGCCGAAGATTGAACGTGCGTACCTCCGCAAAGTTCGCGGGCCCAGTCCCCGACGCTAACGACTCGTACAACATCGCCATACTTCTCCCCGAAGAGCGCCATCGCGCCGATCTCCTTGGCCGCTTTTTGACTCATCTCTTGCGCAGTGACTTCCAAATTCTCAATCAGAAGCGAATTGACCCGTCCCTCAACTTCGTTCAACACACTTGTCGAAACCGCACTTTGGGAAGGGAAATCAAATCTGAACCGACCGGGAGCATTCTCGGAGCCAGCTTGAGTCGCACTCTCTCCCAGAGCTTCTCTGAAAGCTTTATGCACCATATGCGTGGCGGTATGGGCACGCGAAATCGCTTTCCTTCGCCCCTGGTCGATCTGCGCAAAGAGACTTTCTCCGATCTCAAGGGCTCCCGAGATAATTTCACCTCTATGTACATAGAGACCTGGCACAGGAGTTTGGACATCATTGATGAGAATTCGTGTTCCATTAGAGAGTACGAGCGTCCCACCATCAGATAGTTGGCCTCCCCCCTCTGCATAGAAAGGCGTGCGATTCAAAACGACTTCAACTTCTCCTTCATGAGCAGATTGAACACTCACCCCGTCTATCAAAATGCCATCAACTGTGGCCTCTCCTGTTAATTCTTTATAACCAATAAATTCCGTTTTTCCGCGTGCATCAATGACTTTTCGATACTCAGATAGATCAGTGTGACCACTTTTTTTAGCCTTTGCATCAGCTTTTGCGCGATCCTTCTGCTCTTTCATTAAACGTCGGAAACCAGACTCATCTACATTCAAACCAGATTCGATTGCCATCTCAAGGGTTAGATCAAATGGAAAGCCATAAGTGTCATGCAACTTGAATACAGTCTCTCCCGTTAGTGTTGAGACCGCAGCAGCTTTCGCATCATTGGTGGCCATATCAAATATTTGAGTTCCACTCTTTAATGTGGTTAAGAACGATTCCTCTTCACCGTTAGTAATTTCAGCAATGCGTGCCTTCTTCTCCAAGAGTTCTGGATATTGAGGAGACATGGCACCAATCGCGGCCTCAAGTAATTGCGCTGAATTTCTGTCAGGTGCTCCCAAGATTCGCATATTGCGAACCGTGCGTCGCATCATGCGACGTAATACATACCCTCTTCCTTCATTTCCAGGCAGTACTCCATCTCCAATCAACATCATGGAGGTACGAGCATGGTCAGCAACGACTCGAAGAGATATATCGCTCTTCGTGTCTTTTCCATACGGTACGCCTGATAACTCCGAAGCCTTCATGAGAATTTGCATCGTTGTATCTATCTCATAAATGTTCTCTACACCTTGCAAAAGGGCGGCGGTGCGTTCTAAACCTAGGCCGGTATCGATATTCTTCGCAGGAAGTTCACCAATAATCGGGAAATCATCCTTGCTGCCACCATCCGCGCGGATGTTCTGCATAAAGACGAGATTCCATACTTCGAGATATCGATCTTCATCTGCAATGGGACCGCCTTCATGTCCATAAGCCGGCCCTCGGTCATAGTAGATTTCAGAACAGGGACCGCAGGGTCCAGCCACCCCCATCGACCAAAAATTATCTGCCATTCCGCGACGTTGGATTCTCTCCTTGGGTACGCCGACCTTCTTATGCCAAATATCGGCAGCCTCATCATCATTGAGGTAAACGGTTACCCATAATTTCTCTTCTGGAAAGCCGAACCCTCCATGTGAGGTTGGCTTGGTAAGTAACTCCCAGGCCATCACGATTGCGCCTTCTTTAAAGTAATCACCAAATGAGAAATTTCCACACATTTGGAAGAAGGAGGCATGTCTGGTGGTTTTACCAACCTCGTCAATATCAAGGGTACGAACACACTTTTGCACCGAAGTCGCTCTTGCGAATGGGGGTTTCACCTCACCCAAGAAGTAAGGTTTGAATGGAACCATTCCAGCATTAACAAGCAATAAATTTGGGTCATCTGCTATTAAAGACGCCGATGGAACCACCGTGTGCTGCAGCCCCAGGGCGTTATTGGATTCAAAGAAACGCAACCATCGCGCTCTTATTTCAGCAGAGTCCACCTATTACTCATGCTCCTTGTGGGATCGCATTTTTTTGCCAGCAAAGGTAGTTACTAGAGTTCCAACGACCTTTAATAATCCTGAATTCTTTTCGACTAGGTGAGTAATCGAACTGGTCACCTTTTCGGTGAAAGATTCGGCATTTGTTACCAGTCGATTCACGCTCTTGATGGTCTCGTGAATCTCATCTAGTAACTTTCCCACCCGTACAATGGCATATCCGAGCGCGAACGCGATCACGAGTAACGATGATGCTGCGATTATCGTTGCAATTCCCCCAGGACCCATGTTTGTAGCCTACCTGAACTTTTTGAGCCTCATGTTAAATTGTGGAGAGGGACTCATTTCCGTTCTGGAATGAAATCGATCCCCGCTTCTTTTCTTTGGGCGGGGGTGATAGGGGTAGGGGCGCCAGTGAGCGGATCTCCCCCACTTGCCGTCTTTGGAAATGCAATCACCTCGCGAATTGACTCGGCTCCGGCGAGAAGCGCACACAAGCGATCCATGCCCAGGGCAATCCCTCCATGCGGAGGCGGTCCGTAATTAAATGCCTCAAGAAGGAAGCCAAACTTGCTCTTTGCCTCCTCCGGCGTCAAGCCAATCACGTCAAAGACACGCTGTTGCATCTCTCTCTGATGGATACGTATTGAGCCGCCGCCCACCTCATTTCCGTTGAGCACGATGTCATAGGCATAAGCCAATGCGCTGGCTGGATCTGAATCGAAAGTATTCGCAAATTCCGGTTTTGGACCTGTGAATGGATGGTGAACGGCCGTCCACCCTGCTTCTGGATTCTCAGAATCAACCGGTTCAAACATCGGTGCATCTACAACCCATAAAAACTCCCACGTGTTAGGAGTAATGAGTTCACATCGGTGGGCAATCTCTAATCGAACAGCACCAAGGAGCGCTTGTGAAGGGGCTTGCGTTCCAGCAGCAAAGAAAATTGCATCTCCAGGTTTAGCCCCAACCTCCTCTGCTATACCCGAACTTTCGCTCTCAGAAAGATTCTTAGCGACAGGACCTGCGAGAGAACCATCTTCTTGCACCAAAATGTAAGCCAAGCCTTTTGCTCCCCGAGCTTTGGCCCAATCTTGCCAGGCATCAAGTTCACGGCGAGGCGAATTAGCTCCGCCGGGCATAACTACTGCGCCTACATAATTTGCCTGAAAAACTCTAAAAGTGGTCTCATTGAAAAATTCTTTGACATCGACAATTTCTAGTTCAAAACGTAAATCAGGTTTATCGGAACCGTATCGGCGCATAGCTTCGTAATAAGTCATGCGAGGAATTGGACGCGGTATCTGGTAACCCACAACAGTGCGAAAAACCTCTTCCAGAACCTCTTCCGCTACCTTCAAAATGTCTTCTTGATCAATAAAAGACATTTCAATATCTAATTGAGTGAACTCTGGCTGGCGATCTGCACGAAAGTCCTCATCCCTAAAACATCTGGCTATTTGATAATAACGTTCCATGCCAGCAACCATCAGTAATTGCTTAAATAATTGCGGTGATTGCGGAAGTGCATACCAACTGCCTGGCTGCAAGCGAACCGGCACTAAGAAATCACGTGCACCTTCCGGCGTGGAACGAGTCAAATAAGGAGTTTCAATCTCTAGAAAATCCATCCGATCCATAACACTACGGATCGTAGAGGTTACCTTCGAGCGCAATCTGAGATTTTTAGCTGGTCCTTCGCGCCGAAGGTCTAAATAACGATATTTCAGGCGAACCTCTTCGCTGATATTTCCGATCTCACCGCTATCGACTGGGAATGGCAGTGCGGCCGCCTCACTGAGAACTTCAAGATTCAGACATTCGATTTCAATCTGACCCGTCGCTATGTTGGGATTTTCATTTCCAACAGGACGAGCTTTGACCGTACCTTTAATCAGGACACACCATTCGGCTCGAAGTGCACCAGCGATTTCATCTTTGAGAACAACTTGAACTGCACCCGAAGAATCGCGTAGATCTATGAAAGCAACTCCACCGTGGTCACGGCGACGGGCCACCCAACCCGCTAAATTGACTTCCTGGCCGATGTCGGATTTTGTGAGCAGACCTGCATTATGTGTACGTAACATATTAAGAGTGTTCTCCATGGCCTACTAATAGTTCAATTAATTCATTGGCTAAAGTCCCAAGAGTAACTGAAGTACTCTCTCCACTTTTCATCTCTTTGAGGAAGGCAACTCCAGAGGAAATTTCATCTGCACCTAAAACCAATGAATATTTTGCTCCGCTTCGATCTGCAGATTTCATCCCACCTTTAAGACCTCTTTCACCAAAGGCGATATCCACGTGAATTCCCCGCGCCCGCAACTCTTCGGCGAGAAAAAAAGCAGTATCTCCTTCTCCGAGAGGAACAATAAAAAGATCTAAACCCAGATTTGTGGGAAGGTCGATTCCTTCCGCTTCACAAGCAAGCAGAATTCGATCGACACCCAAACCAAATCCGATTCCCGATAAATCCTGCCCACCTAACTGAGCCATCAGGCCGTCATAACGGCCCCCGCCTCCTATGCCTGACTGAGCCCCTAAATCAGGGTGTACGAATTCAAAGGCTATTCCCGTGTAGTAATCCAATCCCCTCACCATGCGATTGTTGACCTTGAAAGGAATAGACAAAGCGGTGAGTAAATTCTTAACTTTCTCGAATTCATTTTTGCTTTCGATAGTCAAATAATCCATAAGGACCGGTGCCTGCGCCATGAGTCCTTTTACCTCTGGACGTTTATCATCAAATAGGCGCAATGGATTGAGACGTGAACGCTCGCTAGTTTCGGCATCTAGAGAAATAGACTCAATATAAGTTCGTAACTCCTTCACATATTTTTCCCGTGATGGGGTATCCCCGAGTGTAGTAATTTCAAGGTGATATTTCTTCAATCCCAGTTGGTTAAGTGCCCTATGCGCGGCCGCAATGACTTCAACGTCTATTCGGGGATCTAATACGCCGACGGCTTCGATTCCAACTTGATAGAACTGCCTATACCGTCCTGCTTGTGGACGTTCTGCTCTAAAAAAAGCTCCAGAGTAAAAAACTTTTACTGGCAATTGCCCGCGATCAAGGTTATGTTCAATAATTGCGCGGATAACACCCGCGGTACCTTCAGGGCGTAATGTGATTGATCTACCACCTCTGTCCTCAAAGGTGTACATCTCCTTGCGAACCACATCGGTTGATTCACCAACGCCGCGAGCGAAAAGTTCGGTATCCTCAAAGACTGGCAACTCCATTAATTGATAACCAGCGACTTTGACTGACTCAATTATTGTTGATCGTACATACTCAAAATAGGTAGAGCGGTGAGGGAAATACTCACTCACGCCCTTTGGTGCCTGAAACTTGGCCATCACTCGGCACTCCTTAAGAATTGTTCTTGTAAATAATTGTTGTTCTTTCGTTCTCGCCCAATTGTAGTTTCCGGTCCATGTCCAGGAAGCACAATTAACTCGTCGCTCAAAGGTAAAATAACCTTGCGCAGAGTCCGCTTCATATCAAAGCCCGAACCCAGACGCAGCGCAGTAGTTCCGATCGAATTTTGAAAGAGCACATCTCCACTTATTAGATACTCCTCATCCACCACAAAAACCGTGGAACCTGGAGTGTGTCCCGGCGCATGCAAGGCCTTCACAGTAAAACCAGCTATTTGCATCACAGCTCCGTCTTCCAGCTCTTGGACATCAGTGGGTTCATGGAATGTTGAAACACCCATTTCCTCCAAAATTGGCAGAATTGGGCCACCTGGCGTGAGGATGCCCATGGGATTAGCTAAAAATTCTCGATCTTTAGAATGAATATAGGAAGTTAAATCATATTTACTATCTAGAGAGTGCACCGAAAAGGTGTGATCAAGGTGGCCATGGGTGATGATTGTGGCAATTGGTTTCAGATGGTGCCGAGAGATGACCTCGCTAATTTCATAAACCAGGTCTGGAACAGCCATCCCGGGATCAACGATGAAGCATTCCTCGCCCTTACTAGGCGCGAATATCCAACAATTAGTTGCAAAATATGGAGCGCGAATTACTTCAAGAATCACCGCACGAGCCTACTTTTCATTAGCACCTGGAGACCAATTTTCCTAGGTGGAGGCTTTAAGGGTACCGTTAAGCCCTGAAATAAATTTTTTCATAACGAAAAAGTGGGATGTGACCCCAAGTCAGAATTCCCACTTGACGCGCAACTTAAGGAGAAAAATATGTCAAACCTAGAAAATCTCAGTGCAGCATCCGCCCTCATTGGGGATCCAGCAAAATTTGGTCGAGTCGGTGATGATGGCACGGTGTTCGTGACTACTCCCGAAGGTGAACGCGCGGTCGGATCGTATCCTGGTAAAAGCGCTGAAGAGGCTCTTGCCTACTTCGTTCGAAAATTTGAATCCCTTGCCTCTGAAGTTGCACTTTTAGCTGCACGAATTCAAAGTGGAGCAATGGTGCCAAGTGATGCTCATCTGGCTGTTACCAAACTGAGAGAACAAGTATCCCAACTCAATGGAGTTGGTGATCTGCAAACGCTTGCCAAATCGGTTGAACAGATACCCTCACTTATTGAGGGCCATAAGGAAGCCTATGAAGCCAAGAAGGCCGTTGAAATCGCTGCTAAAGAAGCGAAGCGCCTAGAAGCAGCGGCAGTTAAAGAGAAACTCGTTGTGGAAGCTGAATCTCTCGCGCTTTCCGAAAGTTGGAAAAGCACTGGTGATCGCCTCAAAGTTCTCCTTGATGACTGGAAAGCGGCCCCGCGCCTAGATAAAAAAAGCGATGCTGATTTGTGGAAACGCTTCTCTAGCGCTCGTAACAAGTTCGATAAACGTCGTCGAACTCATTTCGCCCAGCTTGAAAATCAAAGTGCGTTGGTGATGCAATCCAAAAGTGCCATCATCGAAGAGGCGAAAAAATTAACTGATTCAAAGGATTGGCTAGCAACTGCAAATCGTTATAAAGAATTGATGGATGCCTGGAAAGCAGCCGGACGGGGGAAAAAGAACGTTGATACTCGGCTTTGGAGTGAGTTTAAATCGGCTCAAGATTCTTTCTTTGCAGCCAAAAAAGCTGACTTGGAGAAGCGCCAAGGAACCATGGTACAAAATCTGGCGAAGCGAGAAGAACTGATCGCACAATTCGAAGCCCTTTTGCCAGTCAAAGATGTTAAATCTGCTCGAAATAAATTCCACGACCTCCAAGAAAAATGGGATCGCATCGGAATGACTGAGCGCGGCAAGCGCAGCGCCCTAGAAGCTCGTTTAGCGAAAGTTCAAAACGAAATTGAGTCACTCCATGAAGAGGTTGCTCGTCGCAGTGACCCAACCGCTATTGCACATGCCAATATAGTCGTTCAAGGTTTGTTGGATGCCATTGCCAACTACGAAAAGCAAGCCGCAAAGGCAGAAGCCGCGGGACAGAGCGCAAAAGCTCAAATTGCTCGTGAAGCAGCTGACGCGCGAAGAATCTGGTTGGCAGAGGCCGAAAAAGGTTTAGCGGACTTTAAGCGTTAAAGCGTGGGTTAGCTCATCTAATTATTGGTGACGCGGTAGACGTCATAGACACCGGCAACACTGCGGACCGCTGAAAGCACGGTATCAAGGTGGAGCGCATCGGCCATCTCAAAAGTGAAGCGTGAGAGAGCTACTCGATCTTTATTTGTGCTCACTGCTGCATTAAGAATATTGACATGTTGATCAGCGAGGGTGCGGGTGATATCGGAAAGTAATCCAGAACGATCTAGCGCCTCAACCTGAATGTTTACAAGGAAAAGCGCCCGAGCAGTGTTATTCCATTTAACTTCAACGATTCGGTCCCCTTGATTCTCTCTCAGATCATTTACATTTATGCAATCAATTCGATGAACGCTCACTCCGCTACCTTTAGTGACAAAACCCGTAATCTCATCCCCAGGAACCGGAGTGCAACATCGGGCTAGTTTCACCAATAAATCCCCAGCACCTTGAACATCTACCCCTGAGGAATTTCTCTTTGTCGCCGAAGGCCGATGGAAAAGATGCTCGATACTCTCCTCAGGTTCACCCTCTTCGTTGCCAAGTTGATGGGCCAATTTTTCTATTACTGAAGCAGCCGAGAGGTGACCATTTCCAACCGAGGCATAGAGCGCTTCGATATCTGGGAAATGAAGTTCATGCGCTAACTCCAAGATCGCTTGACCAGCCAATATTTTCTGCAAGGGCATTCCGGCTTTACGCATTTGACGCGCTATCGATTCTTGCCCAGCCTCGATCGCCTCTTCTCGTCGTTCTTTAGAAAACCAAGCTTTTATTTTCGACCGAGCTCTCGGTGATTTAACAAAATTGAGCCAATCTCTACTTGGAGCGGCATTTGGACTTTTATTGGTAACGACATCCACGACGTCACCATTGGCCAAGGCGGATTCAAGTGGGATTAATTTTCCATTCACCTTAGCGCCAACACAACGATTTCCAACCTCTGTATGCACCGCATAGGCGAAATCAACTGGGGTAGAACCTGCAGGAAGCGCGATAACGCTTCCCTTGGGTGTAAATACGAAAACCTCGGGCGTTCGCAGGTCGTAACGCAAAGTATCAAGAAAATCACTAACATCCTCATTCTCCTGTTGCCATTCGTGTAACTGTTTTAACCAGATAACTCCTGGATCATTCTCAACGGACTTGGGACCCTTTGATTTATATTTCCAGTGCGCCGCTATACCGAATTCCGCCCTTGCGTGCATATCTGTAGTTCGAATTTGAATTTCAACGGCCTTGCCATTAGGCCCAATGACTGTGGTGTGCAATGACTGGTACAAATTAAACTTCGGCATTGCAATGTAATCTTTGAACCGACCTGGAATCGGACTCCACCTAGCGTGAATAGACCCAAGCGCTGCATAACAATCTCTCACATCATCCACAATTACTCGAACTCCGACTAGATCATAGATCTCCCCGAACTCTCGTCCACGCACTATCATTTTTTGGAAAACACTATAAAGATGCTTCTGTCTTCCTTTGATATTGGCTTTGATTCCTTCGAGCGCCAGATCTCTTTCAATCTGCTCCGTAACTAGTGCTGTAAATTTCTCGCGAAGTGGTTGCCTTTCACTTACAAGCCTTTCGATCTCTTCGTATTTTTTTGGTTCCAAGATTTTGAAGGAAAGATCTTCCAACTCCCACTTGATTGCATTCATGCCTAATCTATGGGCGAGTGGCGCATAGATATCAAGGGTCTCCCGCGCTTTGCGTGCTGCGCTCTCAGGAGAGACATACTGCCAGGTACGAGCATTGTGTAAACGATCAGCGAGTTTGATCACAAGTACTCTAATGTCCTTGGACATTGCCACTACCATTTTGCGCAAGGTTTCTGCCTCTGCAGCAGGCCCGTAGGTCAACTTGTCGAGTTTAGTAACTCCATCAACTAGCTGAGCAACTTCTTCCCCAAAATCAACTTTCAAAGTTTGAAGTGAGTAAGGAGTGTCCTCAACGGTGTCGTGAAGCAGCGCGGCCGTGATTGTCGCTTGATCCATGCCAAGTTCTGCCAAAATCTCAGCAACTGCCACTGGATGGGTTATATACGGTTCTCCAGATTTACGAACTTGACCGTCGTGAGCTCTTTTGGCTATTTCAAAAGCACGCTCTAACTCGGCACTCTTAAACTCGGGAAGGTGATCCCGCAGACTTTGGGCGAGAGGGGTTAAAAGCGTATTCATCACTTAGATCCTCTCTTTCATGAGTTATCAGTTTATCTACGACTCCTGCGCTTTGGCTGATTGCGCGGACCGCGTTCACGATTCTCTTTGGAGTGAGTGGAAGTAACAATATTAGCAATTTCTGCATCACCCTTGATTATTACCGCCTCCCCAACAGGTTGTAACCCACGTTGGGCAACTCGCTTTGCTAACGCCTGCATGGCTGGTTCACGTTCACGCAGTGTTGCCAAGATTGGCGTCGCGATGAAAATAGAGGAATACGTACCAGTAGCTAAGCCAACGAAAAGCGCTAACGAGAGATCTTTAAGAGTTCCGGCTCCCAGCAGCCCAGCTCCTACGAAGAGAATGGAGGCCACAGGCAGCAACGCAATTAATGAGGTATTAAAGGAACGGACCAATGTTTGATTCACTGCCAAATTCGCGGCTTGGGAATATGTATATTTACCCGTGCTTGTTATTGATCGGGTATTTTCGCGCACTTTATCGAAGACTACAACGGTGTCATACAGTGAATATCCGAGAATCGTAAGAAACCCAATGACAGTTGCAGGCGTCACGTCAAAACCAACAAGCGCATAGATACCAATAGTAATAAAAATGTCATGAAGTACGGCGATAATTGCAGCTTGGGCCATCTTTGGCTCGAAGGCTAAAGCTAGATAAAGCATCACAACCAGCAAAAACCCGATAAGTGCTTGAATTGCCTTGTGAGTGATGTCCTTACCCCATGAAGGCCCAATACTAAGAACATTGATATTCCCGATAGTAACGTTGAGGTCCTTGACAATGGCTTTCTCTACCGCATCATTTTGGGCATTTGTCAGAGTTTTGGTAGTGATCTGAATCTTGTTGGTTCCAATTTTCTGCACAATCGTTTCGGAAGTTACGCCGCTATCTGAGACCGCTTTCTGTCCAAGAATGATTGTTGCACCCGGAGCTGAAACGGTGAACTGTGACCCACCCTTGAATTCGATACCAAGATGCAGGCCTTGGACTCCTAGGGAAATTCCGGCGATGATGATGACGAACCCCGAAAGGGCGTAATAACGTCGCCGATTTCCAATGATGTTGAATGATTTTTCACCGCGATAGAGGCGACCACCGATTCCAGATAGGCGAGACATTTAAGCGACGTCCTTTCCGACTACGACGCCCAAACTTTGAGAAGAAAACCCAGAAAGTTTGTGGCCACTTGAATAAAAATGCATTCTTGAAAGAAGAGTGACAAGCGGTTTCGTGAAGAAGAAAACCACTAGCAGGTCGACCATCGTCGTTAATCCCAAGGTAAAAGCAAAACCTCTTACATCGCCGACCGCAAAGAAATATAGCAACGCTGAAGCAATTAGAGAAACTGAATCTGCCACGATAATGGTTCGCTTTGCCCTCCTCCAACCTGTATCAACGGCGGTTCGTAATGATCTGCCTTCCCGTACCTCATCACGTAGACGTTCGAAATAGACGATAAACGAGTCCGCCGTAATACCAATAGAGACGATTGCTCCCGCAATACCAGCCAAGGATAGGGAGAAGGCAATCCACTTTCCCAGCAAAATAAATAGGAGATAGGTAATACCTCCCGCAACTGAGAGAGAACCTACGCTTACGATTCCCAGACCTCGATAATATCCAACCGAGTAGAGGATAACCAGGATCAGTCCGAGTAGACCTGCAAGCAAGCCGTCATGTAGTTGATTAGATCCCAAGGTTGGTGAAACCTGCTCGACATTTCCCCGGTCGAAGGAAAGTGGAAGAGCTCCGTACTTAAGTACGTTAGCGAGATCAGATGCTTGAACTTGGGTGAAGTTTCCAGTTATTTGTGCGTTACCTGCAGTAATGGCGCTATTAATTTGCGGTGAAGTATAAACCAAACCGTCAAGCACTACTGCTACCTGATTTTGCGGAGAGGCAAGTTTTACAACGCGCGTTGTGAGCGCACCGAATTTGGATGTTCCCTTACCGTTAAAGTTGAGGAGAACCATCCATCCGTTACCGTTTGTCTGATCTAAATTCGCACTGGCTGAAGCCACATCTGTACCCACGACTTCTGCGGGTCCCAAAATATATTTTCCTGTTCCATCTCGATTACAGGCAACCAATGGAGCATTTGGGTCATCAATATTCCCACCTTGGCGATTTACGGCTTTTGTGCAATCGAGAGCTGCAAATTTCGCATCTAACGCTTTGGTTACACCGGTTGGGTAAGTCCGGACAAGAACAACTGGAGTTGCCTTTTTGGTGGGAGTTGGTTTCGCACCAGGTTTTGGAACAGTAACAATGGCGGATTGCGGAGAAGAGGTCGAGGTTGTTTTTGAGTTTCCTGCGCCTACAGCAAGTGCCTGGCGAAATCTAAGTTCTGCCGTCTGGCCAACCAAATCGACAATGCGAGTACCAGTATCCCCTGGAACCGAAATGACGATCTGCTGGTTATTACCTGTTCCTTGAGATGCGACTTGGCTTTCGGCCACTCCTAGTGAGTTAACACGCTGACGAATAATTGCCACCGCTTGAGCGATAGCTGCCGAAGAGACGCTTCCACCTTTGGTAACCCGAGGCTGCAAAGTCACACTCGTGCCACCCCGCAAATCTAACCCCAACTTGACTTTGTCATTTTGAAAAAAGGCCAAGGAGGAGAGAGCCACCAAAACTATGGCCAGGATCATAAGGGTGCGAGCGGGCCGAGACTGGGACTTGATTGATTTAGAGATGTTGGCAGACATAGGACGCAAGTCTAGGCATCTGATGAGGGCATGTCGAAAATAGCGAGTTCAGAGAAGGGTGGCGTTAATCCCACATGTATCCATCCGGCGCTTGTGGCCATTCTGCCCCGTGGAGTTCGAGCCAGAAGTCCTTTCCGAAGGAGAAAAGGTTCCGCCAAATTCTCTAAGGTTTCAGCCTCCTCCCCAAGAGACATTGCTAATGTCATAAGGCCGACCGGACCACCATTGAATTTTTTTATGAGAATCTCCAGAAGCGCGCGGTCTAGGCGATCCAAACCTAGTAAATCGACCTCATACATCTCCAACGCTGCCTGAGCGGAGGCCAGGTCTATTGAGCCGTTCCCATGAACTTGGGCATAATCGCGCACTCGGCGCAATAATCGATTTGCTACTCTCGGAGTACCGCGAGAACGAGAACCGATTTCGGTAATCGCCGACGGTTCAATAGGAACCTGCATTAATTCAGCACTTCTTTGAACGATGGTTGACAATTCATCTTCGTTGTAGAAGTCCAATTGTGCTGTGAAACCAAACCGATCTCGAAGTGGACTAGGTAATAATCCTGCACGAGTTGTAGCTCCGATCAGGGTGAAGTGAGGCAAGGAGAGAGGAATCGCCGTAGCTCCAGCACCCTTTCCAACCACGACATCTACCCGAAAATCCTCCATCGCCATATACAGCAACTCCTCGGCAGGCCGAGACATTCGGTGAATTTCGTCCAAGAAGAGAATCTCTCCCTCAACGAGTGAGGAGAGTATCGATGCTAAATCTCCCGCGTGTTGGATTGCGGGACCACTTGTTACCCGAATCGGAGCGTTCATTTCTGCCGCGACAATCATCGCCAAGGTGGTTTTACCCAACCCTGGTGGACCAGCAAGCAGTATGTGATCCGCCGGAGATTGTCTGGCACGGGCTGCGCTCAATAACAAATTTATTTGAGCAGCCACTCTCTGCTGCCCCACAAACTCTTGCAAATTCTTAGGGCGCAGAGCTAGCTCCTGAAAACGCTCATTTTCATCTACAAGATCACTAGTGGCAAAATCACTCACTCTTTGCACCTGATAACGCTGCACGTAGAAGTTCGGAGATTGGCTCCGACGCCACATCACTATAACTCTTAGATAACTGTTCAATGCGATCTTGAACTTCGCGCGCACCAAAACCTAGACCAGTCAAGGCACTAGATATTTGTTCTCGCCAAGACCCTGAATGCAAAATGCCGGTGAATTCGAAGTGCTCGACTTTCTCTTTCAGTTCAAGGATGACGCGTTGTGCACCTTTCTTGCCTAGCCCAGGAATTCGCTCCAAAGCATCAGAATGCGCCCCGGCAATGGCACTCACAAGTTCGGGAGTTTCATAAAGATTGAGTGCAGATTGAGCGACCTTTGGGCCAATGCCTGTAACTGTCTGTAACAATTCAAATATCTCACGATCAGCGAAACTTTCAAAACCGTACAAGGTCAGTGAATCTTCGCGGACGATTAAAACGGTTTGAAGGGTAATGAGTGAATCGACAGCAAATCTTGCAGTAGACCTTGGGGCAACACTTACGTGTAACCCAACACCCCCGACATCGATCACTACATAGGTTGAATTCACTACCTTTACGACACCCGAAAGAGAGGAGATCATGACTTACTCACCTGTGATGCTCGCTCCTCTAACCGAGAACGTTCCGCTGCAAGTGCGACTTTTAATTTCGCATCTCCGATGCCTCGCCAGTGGTGACAAATGGCCAGAGCCAAGGCATCGGTGCTATCAACCGGTTTAGGAATCGAATCTAAACGCAACAATTTTTGAACCATCAATGCAACCTGCTTCTTGTCTGCTCGTCCAGAGCCCGTCACCGCCGCCTTCACCTCTGAAGGCGTATGCATTGCCACAGGAATACCCGCTTTGGCTGCCAGGAGTAAGGCGACACCTGCTGCCTGTCCCGTTGCCATTGCAGTTCGCACATTGAGTTGCGAAAATACTCTCTCTACCGCAATCACATCAGGCTTGATTCGAAAGATCCAATCCGAGATTTGTGTCTCTAATTCTAGAAGTCGCATCTCTAACGGAGCGTCTACTGTAGTTCGTATTACACCCACATCGACCATCAGCAGGATCTGTGAACCTTGTCCGTCAACAACCCCAAGTCCACAGCGGGTCAATCCCGGATCAATTCCCAGAACTCTCATAATCGCTAGCCTATTAGCCGAGGGTAGCCATTACCTCATCAGACACATCAAAGTTTCCGTACACATTTTGAACATCATCTAACTCTTCAATTGCATCAATAAGGCTAAAAACTTTAGTTGCAGTCTCGGCATCTAGTGAAACTGAAATAGTTGGAAGAAATGATGTATCAGCTGATTCATAATCGATTCCGGCTCCTTGGAGTGCTTGACGCACGGTGAGCAAGTCGGTCGGTTCAGAGACAATCTCAAAAGAGTCACCCAAATCGTTAACCTCCTCACAACCCGCTTCCAATACAATTTCGAGAATACGATCTTCAGTCAGACTGCCGGATTTATTTACAAGTACAACACCTTTACGGTTAAACAAATATGAGACAGAACCGGGAGTCGCCATAGATCCGCCATTGCGGGTGACCGCTACTCGAACCTCCGATGCTGCACGATTTCGACTATCTGTTAGGCATTCGATCATCAGCGCCACACCCCCAGCTGCATAGCCTTCATACATAATTGTTTGCCAATCAGCTCCCCCAGATTCCAAACCTCCCCCGCGCTTTACGGCGCGATCGATATTGTCTGCAGGCATCGAGTTTTTTTTGGCTTTGGCTATTGCGTCGTAAAGGGTTGGATTGCCTTCGATATCAGGACCACCAGTACGGGCAGCTATCTCTATAGCCTTGATTAATTTTGCAAAATTCTTAGCACGCCGAGAATCGATCACTGCCTTTTTATGCTTTGTCGTTGCCCACTTGGAATGGCCTGACATTCAGATCACCAACCTTGTTCTCACTCTCGGCACGCACGCAGGATTACGCAACGACCGCCTTGCAAACGCTCTCTATGAAATACCTGTGCACTCGATTGTCCCCGGTTATCTCAGGGTGAAATGAAGTTGCAAGCAGGTTTCCCTGCCGCACTGCAACAGGGTGTAATTCTCCACTAATTTCGACAGAAGCCAAAACCTCAACACCCGCCCCGATCGACTCCACCCATGGAGCGCGAATAAAGATTGCACGAACGGCGGGAGCAGTTATCCCAATCATATTTAAATTAGCTTCAAAAGAATCTACCTGTCGACCAAAGGCATTTCGACGAACCGTTATATCCATGCCCCCAAAACTCTCTTGGCTATGGGATGCACCCACAATCTTATTTGCGAGTAAAATCATTCCCGCACACGAACCGTAAGTAGGCATTCCTACATGAATTCTCGCTTGAATACGCTCGAATAGTCCAAATGATCTCGCCAATTTAGCGATAGTAGTTGATTCACCACCTGGGATCACGAGAGCATCAATTGCCTCGATTTCGGTCAGACTTTTTACCGCTACAGCCTGCACACCGCACTCGGCTAACGCAAAGAGGTGCTCACGAAAATCACCCTGCAGCGCTAAAACTCCAACCAACATTATCTGGGCAGCGCTCTTACCAGCCGCGTTCGGCCAAACGATGCGGAACTGGGATATCTGCAACGTTAATCCCCACCATTGCATCTCCTAAACCACGAGAGACGTCAGCAACTACCTTTGCATCGGTATAATAGGTAACTGCTTTGACGCAGGCACTAGCGCGAGCAGCAGGATTTCCAGATTTGAAGATTCCAGAACCTACGAACACCCCGTCGGCACCAAGCTGCATCATCATCGCCGCATCGGCAGGTGTTGCTATCCCACCAGCAGTGAAGAGCACAACAGGGAGTTTGCCTGTTTGAGCAACCTCTTTGACTAAGGCATACGGAGCAGACAACTCCTTAGCCGCGACATAAAGCTCATCTTCACGCATTGAAGTCAGGCGACGAATCTCCTGTGAAATTTTACGCATGTGCGTGGTGGCATTTGAAACATCTCCCGTACCCGCTTCTCCCTTGGAACGGATCATGGCGGCACCTTCGTTTATGCGGCGAAGTGCCTCGCCCAGATTGGTGGCTCCGCAGACAAATGGAACTGTGAAGTTCCATTTGTCGATGTGATTTTCATAATCCGCAGGGGTCAAAACCTCTGATTCATCGATGTAATCAACACCCAAACTTTGCAATACTTGGGCTTCTACAAAATGACCAATTCGAGCTTTTGCCATTACAGGGATAGAGACCGCAGCCTGAATTTGTTCGATCATGTCTGGATCCGACATACGGGCAACCCCGCCTTGAGCGCGAATATCTGCAGGAACACGTTCCAGGGCCATGACAGCCACTGCCCCAGCATCTTCAGCAATCTTGGCTTGCTCCACATTAACAACGTCCATAATGACGCCACCCTTGAGCATCTCAGCCATTCCGCGCTTTACGCGTCCTGTACCGGTGTGCTTTTCAGTATTTTCAGACATTTGATCTCCTCATGCGAACTCAGTACCCAAATTGAACGTATTGGGGCAAGGCGCTTAGTCTACTTTGAAGCAGTGGGAGTTGGCGTACTGGAAGCGGAAAATACGAAATTGGGCTGTTGGTCAGTCAGCGCCACCCATACTTGTCCTGTGTGGAAGTACGCGGGGGAACCATCTTTCAGGGTCCACAGAGTTGGATCGGTTGCGCTTGCGCGGCTCCACAAAACTGGGATCTCCTGACCATCCCGCAGCAGAAACCCGGTGCCCGTGCCGACGGTGTTGCTGAAAGGCGTGTAATTGCCTCGATGGTCGTGGTAAATGGATTGCGTAATACTTACTTGCTGGATGAGGAATGTCGGTGAACCAAGGGCTACCCCATCTGCCGCGATATCCGGTTGTCCGTTATACATCATCTTCCAACGTCGATTGAGAGAGGACCACACCGCTTGGTATTTACCGGCTGGCCACTTCACTTCGGCGCTTTGAATGCCTCTTCCCCCTGCTGGAAGAGCTCCAAATTTCCATCCAACCGATTTTGCGGTAACTATCGACCGTTTTTCGACAACTATAGATTTATGAAGAAGTGCGATCGGATCGAGAAGGAGATTAGTCGGGGCCGAACGATTTGGATCTCGTGAGTAAATTGAAGGGGGTTCGGTATCGGCGCCGATGTCTTCAATATTCGCAGCTCGAAGTACAGGTAAGAAGAGTGATTGCGCCCCGCTATACGCCATTCCTACGTGGCCGTAATTGGCCATCAAGTCAATATCACTGATCCGAGCCGAACGCACCGGACCAATCTGCGTCGGATATTTATTGCTAAATACTGCGGCCAGACGAGTGAGACCACCTTCAACTTGTTCAATATAAATGACGTCGGCACTATCTAACCCGATCTGTGGATGAGCTGCTTGGGTGTCATCTATTTTCACAAAAAGGACTGCTCCGTTTTGACCCGGCAAACCCGTCAGCAGATTGGTAGGTATAACCGGAGTTGGTTTCGAAACAACCGTAGATGAAGTTCCACAGGCTGAAAGCGCGAGAACCGCCGAGGTTGCTAACAGCGTTCCCAGAAAAGACCTGACTGTGATTATTCTGAACTTCATAACACATCCTCTTCAAATGAATAGATTTTTGGTAGGTTAGCCTTCCCGGCAAGATGAAAGAGCCGGTAAATATTTCTAGCCCGCAATTTGGCTACCGAGCTAACGGCCTCCAGATGAATGGCAACTGCAAGAGTTATTTTTTCAGTGAGAACTGTTAGCTCCTCTAGTAGAGGCACCGAGATGAGCACTTCACCGCTCAGAGCGGACTCACGTAGAAATTTAAACGATTCAGAGAGTGAACGTTCTGCATCATTCCTTTCAATAATTGCTTCTTCTCTGCTTACATAAGCCGATTGCAAAAGAATCATATAAGTTGCGGGATCTAGATCCGTTTGATGAGAAATCTCTAGCGCAAGTGCGGCGCGACGTTGAAGCAATGCGTCAAGGTGCTCCCACGAAGTTTCGACGCGATGGTGCAAGCGGTCGAGTCTTGATGCGGAGAAGGATAGGTACCATGCAAACAAGAGAATTATTAGGGCGACAAATACCACGCTCATCGATCCCGCCCCTTCTTCCAGCTAGCATTATCTGACCCCACGGCAACTTTTCCTTGCCCAGTCATAGCAACTTCATAGACGCTCATTATCTGTGTCGCGACACCTCCCCAGTCGAATCGAATCGCTGAATTCAATCCATTCTCTGATAATTGTTGTAAGCGCTGGGGGTCTTTGAGAAGTTCGATGGTTTTTTGCGCCAAATCTCCGGCATCTTCACTCGCAAATGTAATCCCCGAATTTCCTATGGAAAGAAGATCAATAAAAGCTGGGATATCACTGGCTAATACGGGAGCACCAGCTGCCATAGCCTCTGCCAGTATGATTCCAAATGATTCCCCACCTGTATTGGGAGCGATGTACAAATCTAGACTATTGAGAAATTCAACTTTTTGCCTTTCGTCGATACGCCCCAAGAAGGTTAGGTGCCTTGCAATTTGCGGTTCCAACTTAGAAAGAATTTTCGCGGCATCTCCAGGCCCCACAATCACTAATTCGAGTGCGGGCATGGCTTTGATTATTTTTGGCAGCGCCTCTAGTAATAGTGGCAAACCTTTACGCGTCTCCTCAAAGCGCCCGAGAAATCCAATCCGCTGACCGCGGGAGGGGGTAGTCGTATTCTTAGGCTTTGTCGGTGCAAAGCGTGCACAGTCAATCCCGTTGGAGATAACAACTGCTTCAGTTCCATAAAGATTCTTCAAAGTTTCCTGCGCCATTTCGCTCACCGCGATTCGAGCACTGAGCTTTTCAATCATCGGTTCAATCAGCGGGCCAACTGAAGCAATCGCTCTCAACCTAGGCGTTGAGGCGTGAAAGGTTCCCACCATCGCTCCTTCAGCGGCCCAACAAGCAAGCAAGGAGATAGAGGGAATACCTGGTTCGTGCATATGCAGGAGATCGAAATCTCCTTGAGCGATCCATTGGCGAACTCTGGTGGCTGCGATCGGTCCAAAGAGAACTCTCGCGACAGATCCATTAAATGGAATAGGGATAGGTCTACCCGCACTGACCAACCAAGAATCAGTAATGGAATCTTCATCACTCACAGGTGCAATCACTGATACCAGATGACCTTGGGCTATGAAGTGCTCGGCCAATTCTCTTATATGTATCTGTACTCCACCTGGCATATCCCATCCATAAGGACAGACCATTCCAATCTTGAGCGACCGAGTAATCACTCGAGTTCCTCAAAATCTCCATCAATCCAAATTCTCTGCAACATGTGCCAATCCGTAAGGTGTTCTCGTAAATGCCTTGCCAATCGATCTGCACTCTCTTGAATCATCAGCGCAGCCTTTTCAGAATTGCTACCTTGGTTAGGCACTTCGATAGTGGGTTCGAAGGTAATTTCAATTCCACTTTCAATGTAGCGTACAAAAGCAGTAAGTAAAGGCGCTCCAGTTTGAATTGACAATAGGGCTGGACCCGCGGGCATTCTTGCGGGATGGTCGAAAAAGTTAACCGGGATTCCATTTTTCGAGAGATCACGATCCGCCACTAGCGCTATCAACCTACCTTGTCGTAGTCGTTGCGAAAGTGTTCCTAAAGAACGAGCGCCAGCATCTAAAACTTCCATGCCGAGAGATTGTCGGTATTCCAAAAATTTAATGAATAAACGCTCGGGTTCTAGATGTTCTGCAACGGTAACAACTGGCGCACCTGTTTCGCAATAGTAGGCTCCAGCTTGATCCCAATTTCCAGCATGTGGGAGAGAAACAATTGCTCCATGGCCGGCTGCCAGCGCGTCGCGCAGATAATGATCGTTAATTACCATTGTGCGGTTGATGATGTCGGAACTCGACCATTGTGGGAGTCGAAAAGTGTCGCACCAATATCGAAGATAAGAGCGCATTCCTTCTTTGACTGCTAACTGCAACCGCGTCTCTGTTAGGCCAGGTTGAACACGTAAATAATTCGATCGCAAGCGCTGCACACCCGACGGATTTCGTTTCGTAATTTGATCTGCAATCCATCTCATCAGATTGTATGCCTGTCTCTCGGGGAGCCAACCCAAGATCTTCCAGGCCGCAAAATATGCGTAGTAAGTAAACTCCACCTTTACGCAACTTCCGTTGCGTGATAAACGATAATGAGTCTCTCCCCAACTGTGTAAATACTTGCAAGGGCTAATACCCAACCTCCGATGGCTAATATGTACGGCACGCCGATCCCAGCGAAACCAAGAGCTGCAAAAATAATGATGAGACGGTCTGTTCTCTCTGCAAACCCCCCGTTGCATTCAATACCGAGCCCTTCGGCTCTCGCTTTGATGTAAGAGATGAGGCTTCCGGAAATAAGTGCAATGAGTAGTACTGGCACAAGTCGATCATGAGTTTTCATGAGGAAGAAAATGACAGAGCCTAGTACCGCAGCATCTGAGATTCGGTCCAAAGTGGAATCAAGCAGCGCCCCCCATTTGGATCCACCTGAATCTGAAATTCGCGCGAGAGTCCCATCGAATAAATCAAAAAGAACGAAGAAGAGAGTGACCATCGTGCCCCAGAAGTAATTACCCCGGCTGAAGAAGAGAATTGCACTTACACTAGAACCTAATCCCCCGATTGCACTGAGTAAATTGGCGCTCACTCCCATCGCAAGCAACAATCGACATAAGGGAAGAATTACCCTAGTGACCGGTGCTTTGATAGAGGCTGAAATCACTATTACATCGTAGGCTCGGATACTGTGCTAGACCTAATTAAATCACCGAAAACCGCCATAGTTGGTAAGAAATCCGAACTTCTTGCCAGTGAATTGGGGTGTCAATTATCGGAGTTGGAAAGTTGTGATCTCGCACTTTTTCTCGTAAGCGCGAAAGACGGGATAATTTCAGCTGATCTTGAAAAATGGAGATTGGCACGCGAGCTCTATATTCCCTCAATCGTGATTATCTGTGACCTGACATCAAGTGATATTGATTTTGAAGATATGACAGCAATTGCCGGCAAAATGTTGGACCCAGTTATCACCCCTTTCTTGGTTTTGCATAGTGATGACGGGTCGCCGGTGGCACTGATCAATCTAGACACTTTGATGGTCACGGATTATTCACATCGACCAACGACTATTCAGGCAGCCGACCCTGAGCATGTTGAACTCGTTGCTGAATTTCGGGAAGAGTACTTGGAGGAGGTCGACTTAGCTGGGCAAGAAGCTTTCTCTGCCGGCCTGCTCTTTCCGGCGCTAGCTTGGATTGAAGGTACTCGCATGGGTGTTGACCAAATTGAACTTTACCTAAACCAGGTTCCATTGATCGGCTAATTGATTTCGCGTCTCTAGTAATAGCTGCGAAATCACCTTCGTTTTTCCAACTACTGGCATGAAGTTTGAGTCACCAGACCATCTAGGAACTATATGCTGGTGAATATGCTCGGCAATCCCAGCACCAGATACCGAACCTTGATTCATGCCCAAATTAAAACCTTCTGGATGAGCAACTTTTCTTAAAACTTTTACCGCTTGCGCTGACAAGAAAAGAATTTCATTTCGCTCTTCATCGGTCAAATCAGTCAAATCTGCAACATGACGAAAGGTGCAGACGAGTAAATGACCAGCGTTGTACGGATAGAGATTCATCACAACATAAGCCTGCGCACCTCTGGCAACAATCAATCCCTCTTCATCATCGAGGGTTGGTATCCGGCAGAACGGACAGGGAACATCATTCCCTGGCAACGGCCTATTCTCTCCAGAGAGATATGCAGTGCGGTGGGGAGCCCATAATCGAGACCAACCGTCAGGTGCCCCGGCCCCACCAACTATCTCCGGCTCCATGGCAAGCTAAATTTGCGAACGGGTAAAGACTGCTGACGTGATTTCAGAGATAGCCTCTGAGATCGAAAGACCATTCTTTTGCTCGCCATTGCGATATCGAAAAGAGACAGCGTTATTTTTTTGGTCTTCTTCCCCTGCAATCATCATAAATGGTATCTTCTGCAGTTGAGCATTTCGGACCTTTCTCTGCATGCGATCATCAGAAGAATCAACTTCAATTCGAATACCCGCTTTTCGCATCTGCGCCGCGACTTCTTGCAAGTACGGTAAGAAAGCCTCAGCTACGGGAATTGCCCTGACTTGAACAGGAGCAAGCCAAGGGGGGAAAGCGCCGGCGTAATGCTCGGTAAGAACTCCAAAAAATCGTTCTATGGAGCCAAACAAGGCGCGATGAATCATTACGGGTTGTTGGCGTGAACCATCGGAAGATTGATACTCCAGATCGAAACGCTGGGGAAGTTGGAAATCAACTTGGATCGTAGACATCTGCCAGGTACGTCCGATTGCATCCCGTGCTTGGACTGAAATTTTTGGACCATAAAAAGCTGCACCTTCTGGATCGAGAACTAGCTCCAAATTCTGTTTCTCCGCGGCAATCCGCAAAGCTTCGGTCGCTTCCGCCCAAGCTTCATCGGAACCAACTGATTTAGCAGGATTACGTGTTGAAAGTTCGAGATAGAAATCGTTGAGACCGTAATCCCGGAGCAAATTAAGAACAAAGGTAAGAAGCGAATCAAGCTCACCCATCATCTGCTCTTTCGTGCAATAAATATGCGCATCATCCTGAGTGAATCCGCGGGCACGAGTCAGACCGTGAATAACACCAGACTTCTCGTATCGATACACGGTTCCAAATTCAAAGAGTCTCAGAGGTAATTCACGATAAGACCGACTGCTTGATTTATAGATCAAATTGTGAAAGGGGCAGTTCATAGGCTTCATGTAATACTTCTGTCCTTGGCGCTTTATCGTGCCATCAGCATGAAGTTCTTCATCCATCACCATCGGTGGGTACATACCCTCTGAATACCAATCTAAGTGTCCCGAGGTTTCGAAGAGCGTGGCTTTGGTCAAGTGTGGAGAGTAAACGAATTGGTACCCCTCCTCCTCGTGACGTTTCCTTGAATAATCTTCCATCGCACGGCGAATGATTCCGCCTTTGGGATGGAATACCGCAAGCCCCGAACCAATCTCCTCAGGAAAAGAAAATAAGTCGAGCTCACTTCCTAACCTGCGATGATCTCTCTTCTCTGCTTCAACTAAAAATTCCAAGTATGAATTAAGAGCCCCTTGAGATTGCCACGCTGTTCCGTAAATCCTCTGCAACATTGAGTTCTTCTCAGAACCCCTCCAATAAGCTCCTGCAGAGCGCATTAATTTAAAGGCGGGAATATGTTTTGTGGAGGGCAGATGAGGACCCCGACAGAGATCTTTCCAAGCAACTTCGCCATCCCGACCCAAATTATCGTAGATAGTTAACTCTGCTCCACCAACTTCAACGGATGACTCATCATCCCCGCTCTTTAATCCAACCAGTTCGCACTTATAAGGCTCGGATTTCAACTCTTCGAGAGCTTGTTGCTCTGTTACAACGCGCCTTCGAAACCTCTGACCAGCCTTAATGATTTTACGCATCGCGGATTCGAGTTTCTCGAGATCCTCAGGAGTAAAGGGTTTGAGAGGGTCAAAGTCATAATAAAAACCATCCTTTATCGGAGGTCCAATTCCCAATTTAGTTTCGGGAAATACCTCTTGGACGGCTTGGGCGAGGACGTGAGCCGCTGAGTGGCGAAGGACTGCGAGACCTTCGGGAGAATCAATCTCTACACCTTCAATTACATCTCCATGCTGCAGTTCACTCCAGAGATCTCTCATCTCGCCATTGATTCGCGCAACAACCACAGACGGGTAGGAGGCAAACAAATGGGTTGGCCTCTGATCGGATTCGATCTCTTGGCTAATTCCATTAACCGTAACCGCAATCTGATTGGACATACCCTTAGCCTACCGAATCTGATTGTGCTGCTCTCCACAATTTTATAAAGAGTTCCTCTAGTTTCGCATCAACACGCAAGCGTCTCTCCCCAACATGTGAAACCGGGGTGCAGATCCGCAAGCTTGAAAGCGCCACCATAGACTCAACGAAACCAAGTTCATCGCGCAGGATGGTTCTCTCCTCTGCCAGACCTAGTTCCAAAGCGATACTTCGCATAACTCCGGGAAGAACTCCCGTTTCCAGGGTCGGTGCAACCCAACTGCCATCCACGAAAAAGAGGTATGAACAGGTGGCTCCTTCACCGAGGCGACCAGATTCATCAATCAACAGAACTTCATCAAAGCCTGCCTGTCGAGTAGATCTTAGGAGATCTAGATTCTCCCAGTAAGGAAATCTCTTATGGTCTCCTATTCCCGCAACTTCAACCTGTCGAATTTCTATATTTAATTGACTGGCATTAGGCGCATAGGCAGATGTGGATACCGAAAAATGCGAACCAAAAGAGAGTCGTAATCTCGAGAATGACTCCATTGGGAGTTGATTTATTCTCTTAAGAATATAACTGCGATCTGGAATTTGAATTCCCAAGGTGAAAGCTGACTGACGAGCTCTCACTAGATGTCGATCGAAAAATATAGGTCGGCCCTCTACCTGCAATATAGTTTCGAATATTCCGGCCCCAAACTGCCATCCCTCCTCGTCGAGTCCCCCTGCAATTCCGATCAATCGATTGGCCTTGAGTTGAGTCTCTCGCCACTCTTGATGCGCGTCACTTGGCCAGGTAATTCCCGCTCCTGTGCCAAAATGGAGAGACTCTTCGTTGCGCCAAAAAGTTCGAATCGCGAGTCCAATCAATGCCTTTTGATTCTGTACATATCCGATAAGACCGCAGTAGTACTCACGTTTGGTTGGTTCATTATTTTTAATAATCTCTAAGGCCGAACTCTTGGGAGCCCCACTAATTGAACCTCCTGGAATTAAAGCTTGGAAAATCTCACTCCACGTCGCGCCACTCCTCAATGTGCCTGAGATATCTGATACCAGGTGTTCAAGACCCGGATGTGTTTCGGTTCGAAGAAAGTCAGTGACTTCAATTGTTCCGACTTCACAGAGTTGACTCAAATCATTTCGCATCAAATCAACGATCATGATGTTCTCTGCTTGATCTTTCTCCCCAAATGTAAGGCCACTAGCAATTCTCTGCGTCCCTTTAATCGGACTAGTAGTTATGAGATTTTTTTCCCTTTTAAGAAATAGCTCCGGAGTGGCGCTGGCAATCTCTAATCCGGGCAACCTTAAGAAGGTCGCATACGGCGCAGCATTCTCCTTCAAAATCTGAGTGAAGAGAGAGTTAAGCGAACTATCTTTAAATGGCGTGGTGAGAGTTCGGCAGGCATTCACCTGATAAACCTCGCCGCACGCAATGAGTTCTCGAACATTTTCGACATATCTACAGTACTGATCTCGATCGAGAGAACTCTGCCAAACACTTTGCAAGGGTTCCCACGGACCGGCAGAAGGAAATGGCTCACCGAACCTAACCGTGGAAAAGCGCGCGAATCGAAACTCTCCCTCGAAAGTAATCGCTATTGCCCAGAATCCACCGCTGGTGAGGCGTTCGGGATCCGCGGTTATTTCAACTAAATCTGTGGCGAGAATTCCATTCATCCAAAAGCACGATTCCTCACTCTCCATCGTTGCCATATCGGCACTGTAGAGAGAATTTCAAATATCGCACAGTGCAAGAGAGTAGATCCCCGAAGAATCTCGCTTCTTTGCCACGATGTAGAGCCATAGGCTAGATTTAGGGCTTCAAGTTCGGATGCCTGCATGGAATTCGATCCTGAGAATGCGGACGTAGCGCAGTTGGTAGCGCGGAACCTTGCCAAGGTTCAGGTCGCCGGTTCGAACCCGGTCGTCCGCTCTAGCGAGAGCGTGGTTCTCTGTGTGATAAAGAAGAAACAAGTAAGGTCGGATGGCCGAGAGGCGAGGCTCAGGACTGCAAATCCTGCTACACGGGTTCAAATCCCGTTCCGACCTCCAGTATTAAAGGCGCGGTTAATGGCTCGTGGAGATCTGCCACATAATTACTCCGTGAACACACTGGCGCTCGATATCGGAGCCACCAAAATAGCGATAGCACTACTAGATAATTCGCATGTTATTCTGGAGCGAGTTCAGGTCTCATCCCTCTCTCCTGGACCAATTTGGCCACGGGTAAAAAAAGTAGTCGCAAAGTTTCAAGAGTTCGAGATAGCACGAATCGGGATTGGCTCTGCAGGACCTATTGATCGAGAAAATGGAACGATCTCCCCTGTCAATATTCCAGAGTGGCGCACGTTTCCGATTGTTCAAGAGTTGAAACATTTCTTCCCAGGAATAAATATTGGTTTGTTAGGTGATGGAACCGCAGTCGCCCTGGCCGAAAGTAGAAGAGGTGCAGGTATAGGTGCTAAAAATATGTTGGGAGTCGTCGTTTCTACTGGCATCGGCGGTGGTCTGGTTATTGATGGGAAAGCTTTCCACGGAGAGACTGGGAATGCAGCTCTTTTTGGACATCATGCTATTGGATTCGATTCTGAAATCAGATGCGACTGTGGACGCGTAGGGTGTTTAGAGACTTTTGCTCGAGGTCCAAAAATGGTGGAGTATGCACAGCGCTTAGGTTGGAACGACGGAACGGATTTCATCGCCCTTGCGGAATCTGCGCGACAGAAGAACCCATTAGCATTGGAAGCGATCGACAAGGGTGCACTTGCACTGGCAGTAGGTATCACCAACGTTCTCAACATAACTGACATCCATACGGTGGTAATAGGCGGGGGTGTCTCCTTCGCTGGACCGATTTATTGGGAACCTTTTTTGCGCCACTTTAGAGAGGAGAGTTCTCACGCGGGATTTTTAGGTGAGGTAACAATTTTCCCAGCAAAATTACGCGAGAATTCTGGGCTTATTGGCGCCTCTTTATTTGCTGAAGATTTCGCTCGTGAAGTGTCGAGATAGACTGTTCCAATGACGAAGAGTGAAGAGCGTCCCTGGGGTCGATATGAAGTTGTTGACGAAGCCACTTCACATAAAATAAAAAGAATTTGGGTCAACTCGGGCCAGCAACTTTCCTATCAACGCCATAAATTCCGCGCTGAACATTGGTTTATTATTGCAGGGATTGGTATAGCTGTTGTCGAGGGTCACGAGATTGGGATCCATGCCGGTTCAACGGTGGATATTGCCATTGGTCAACTGCATAGAGTGCGCAACTCGGGAGATGAAGAACTCATTTTTATCGAAGTTCAGACCGGAACTTATTTCGGCGAAGATGACATTGAGCGGGTTGAGGACGATTTCGGGAGAGCATAAGTGAACCGCGTCTTATACATACCTTTTGATCAGTTGAACAGGAACTATGGGGTTTTAAAGCACGCTGATCCCCACACCGACCTAGTTTTCTTGGTTGAGAGCCAGCGAATGTTGACCACGCGGCCCTGGCACTTCCAGCGGCTATTTTTTATGATCTCAGCCGCAAAGCATTTTGCCCAATCTCTCCGCGAGGAGGGATTCCACGTTAGATATGTGAAAACCGATACTACGAGTGATGGCATTTCTGAACTCCTCAAAGAGTTTCCCGACGCTCTCCTCGTCGCATCGGAACCCTCCTCCTTTAGATTGGCGCAGTCGTTGGCACAACTCGGAGCCGAGATACTTCCAAATGATTTTTTCCTCACCTCCAGAGTCGAATTCTCCGCGTGGGCTTCTTCCCAAAAGAATTTCTTGATGGAGAATTTCTATCGCAAGCAGCGGGTAAGGCTTAACATTTTGATGAATGGCTCTGAACCACTTGGAGGAGTATGGAATCTAGATTCCGAGAATCGTCTCCCTCCACAGAAGGGGCAGATTTTCGAGGATTATCTCTTACATTCTTACGACCAAACCGATGAAGAGATAATTCAAGAACTTCGTAAAAATTATCCAAATCTCTGGGGAGACGCTCCCGATGGCACCTGGGGCACAACGAGGACCCAGGCAGTTGCCCAGTTAGAGCATTTCGTCAAAAATAATTTTGAGAAGTTTGGGCCTTTCGAAGATGCAATGCCGCAAGAGAACTGGGCTGTACACCACTCACTCCTCAGTTCTTATTTGAACATTGGGCTATTGCACCCTCAAGAAGTAGTGGATCGCGTTATGGAAGAGTTTGATCGCGGAGAAATCCCGCTCAATTCTTGTGAAGGCTTTATCCGTCAGATTATCGGTTGGCGTGAATATGTCAATGGAATGTACTGGTTCCTAGGAGAGAATTACCGTGAGAAGAATGAGCTGAAGGCAACGAGAATCCTGCTCCCCCTCTTTACCAACCCGCAAGCAACCTCTATGAATTGCATGAAGAGCATCGTCTCAGATATTGCCGATCGTGCATGGGTCCATCACATCCCAAGACTGATGGTCTTGAGCAATTTTGCCCTACTAACAAATACGAATCCGCAAGAATTTCTCGATTGGATGCGCGAATCGTTTATCGACGCCGCTGAATGGGTAATGGTCCCAAATGTAATCGGCATGGGTATGCATGCAGATGGAGGTCAGATGATGACCAAGCCTTACATTTCAGGTGGTGCTTACATCAAACGGATGGGCAACTATTGCTCAGGCTGTAAATACAAACCTACGGAACGGACCGGAGAAAGCGCCTGCCCATTCACCAGTCTTTATTGGAATTTTCTAGATACCCATCGCGAAGAATTCCAGAGTAACCATCGCATGGCGCAACAGTATGCCGGGTTGAAAAGACTCAATGATTTGGAGCAGGTCAAAAAGAGGTCAGCAGAAGTGATTGAAGGCCTAGAGCGTGGAGTAATCTGAATTCCTTATTTACTCGAGCGCGGTGTACGCTTGAGCAGTTGTAAAGAAGGATGCACGATCCGTAAACATGGACGATTGGCTCAGCGGTAGAGCACCACATTGACATTGTGGGGGTCACTGGTTCGATCCCAGTATCGTCCACCAAGCAATAACTAAAATTCACCTT